>JAHWHO010000117.1 GCA_019323255.1 Candidatus Woesearchaeota archaeon | reverse complement strand
TGGACTTCCTCATTCTCTTCCCACATGCCATTATCTTCATCGTGCCAGTATTCGATAGCATCTAAATACTCAACAAGCTTCTGAAGAATTCTTTTGTCATTTTCATCTCTAAGAACGGCAGTTTTCTGGCTTAGTTTCCCTGCAAGCCAAAGCAGTGCTCCTATTGCATCATTCTGCTTATTGCCCCAGTCATCACCAACTTCAGTACCATCAACATTGTATCTGGGATGAATGTACCTAAACCGGTGCTTCGGCTCTGGCTGTTTGATCATCCAATCGATCTTATCCTCATGTTTTAGCATGATGTCCAGCCAGCTTTGTACGACTTTGGCAGGAGTTTCAGTATCTCCTTGCTCTAGAAAACCAAGTACTGTGTAGATGTTGTCCCTGATCCAGATCTTGTCATATCCTGTTTCTGAGCAATTTGCTGCTGCAAACAGGCCGTTCTTGTGCATCTTCACTGTATAAAGCATCTTCACTCACCGCGACTAGTGGAAAAAAATAACCGATGGCGTTTTTTAGAATTCAACGTGCCATCGGTTGGGAGGGGTCGTTGAATATGATCACTAGCAAGTGATAAAGAATACTAGTATTTAAACCTTTCGTTTTTTTAACCACTCAACAGGGGTGACTTATTGCTAATTGTGTATTGCAAAACCTTTAAATACTGCTATGGTCTCATATTCTCTTAAAGAGGTGTGTATTTGTGCGTAAGTATTTAGCCTGGTTTTTGTGCATGTTGCTGCTTGCTTCTACTGTATCTGCTCTATATGGCATCAGCTACGATAGCTATGGCGGCCAGGCCGCGCGGGAAAGAAGGGCATTTTGGGATCCTTACAGCAGGGAAAATTATTTTCCAATAGATTATGTTAACACGTTCGGAGGATTTGGCAGCAAAGGCCCTGTTACAGGAACTGTGGCAAACACGGGATCTAAGAGCGCTTACAGTGGTTTGTTCAATCTTGACACTTCCGAATTCTGGCGCCAGGGCAGGAACCCTTCGAGGATCAGTAACTGGGACCCGAACGTAAGAGGTTTTGCGAGGCTTGATACTCCTGTTGAGCTTCACCCGCCAGGGTATGATACAACTCAGATAGTATATCCTTCAGGCGATACAGTCTATCATGAAGCGGAGGGCACCGCGAGGATTCTTAGTTTAAGTAATGTAGTGAACTCGGCATTCTATGACCGGCCGCAGGGAGCGGTGTACATGAAGATCCGTGGTCTGCCGGTTGTCGGCGAGGACTTTAGGTACCATGCCTGGCTTTACGATAGTGAGCTTGATTTCTGGCAGAGCATGGGTACTCTTGACGTCCGTGGCCAGATCAGCTCGACTGCGTCTCATGAATGGTCAATTTTCCGTCCGATATGGATGTATGACTGGATTTTTGTTACCAGGGAGCCTTTCCCGGATGAAAACCCCGGGCCAAGTGAGGAAGTTGTGCTTGAGGGTGCAATTGATAAGCCGAGAAGTGCTTTGTTTACTCAGGGCTATCTTCCAGGGGTGACGATAAGATGAAAAAACTTATAGCTCTGGTTTTTGTCGCTGTCTTGCTTTGCGCGAGTGTTTGGGCGTATGAGCAATACAAATCAGATTGGGATTTTCCTCAGAGAGGGCAGGGAGGCACTGCTGAGGGAGTTGCGAGAGTTTCTAATTACGACCCCCGGATTAATGATCCGCAGATAAATGCGTATGTTTATCTTGAGCCATATACGTGGGTGACTGAGCCCGGCGTTGGAAGAGGCGGTTATAATCCTGTAATGCCGAGGGGCACTTGCCGTGTTCAAAGCTACCCTGTAGGGTATGGAGCAACTACTATTTTTGGCTCGTCTGTAAAGTGCAAGACAAAAGATCTTATTCCAAGCGAACGAATTAAAGGCTATTATGAGGTCTATTTAGTTGATTTTGATACTGAGTATGTCCTGCCTATTGGTACTATGTGGGCGCTCTTGGGTGGAACAGGTGCAGTTGACCAGACAATGAATGAGGATCTGAGAATGTTTGATGCTGTTGTTATTACGGCCAAGCCGCTGGAGACGATTGATGATCCTCGTCCTGGACCTATTGCGATAATCGGCCCGATGTTCAGAAGCAATGACTATTATGAAGCGATAATGAAGCCAAGCACTTTAATTGATGCTGGCTTTGAAGTATATTAGAATAGCTCTTTTATTCTTTTGATTATCTCTTTAGAACTAAGCCCATATTTCTCAAACAATTGTTCCGGCGTTCCGCTCTGTCCGAATTTATCCCTGACGCCGACCATTTTTATAGGAACAGGATATCTCTCGACCAAAAATTCTGCAACTGCAGATCCTAGTCCGCCTGCAACTTGGTGCTCTTCTGCTGTAACTATTCTCTTTGTCTCTTTTGCTGCCTTCAATACTGCTTTTTCATCTAACGGCTTGATCGTGTGCATATTCAGAACTCTGCAGTTTATTTTTTTCTTCTTCAACTCATCTGCAGCTTCAAGCGCTTTTTGCACCATTGTTCCGCATGCGATTATTGTGCAGTCTTTGCCTTTCCTAAGCATGTTGGCTTTGCCTATCACAAATTTGTCCTGCTTAATCTCGGGCTGTTTTGCTCTTCCTAACCGCAGGTAGAATGGCCCTTTTTCTTTCGCGATTGCGATTGTTGCTTTTCTTGCTTCTTCTGAATCGCAGGGGACGATTACTTTCATATTTGGCAGCGTTCTCATTAGCGCAATATCTTCCAGCGCCTGGTGCGTCGCTCCGTCTTCTCCTGTTGAGAGCCCTGCGTGCGTGCTGCAGATCTTGGCATTTGCATTATTGTAGCATATGCTGATTCTGATTGTGCTGAGGTTCATTTCCGGCGAGAATGTCGCAAAGCTTGTTATGAACGGAATCTTGCCGTTTAATGCAAGGCCTGCTGCGACTCCGGCCATGTTTTGTTCCGCAACTCCGCACTCGATGAATCTTTTTGGATATTTTTCTGCGAACTTGTTCACTCTTACGCTTTCTCTTAAGTCTGCTGTCAGCACTACAATCTTCGGATTTCTCGCTATCTGCATGATCCCTTCGCCGAATCCATCGCGGGTTGCTTTCATTTTCTCAGCTCTTTTATTGCTTTTTTGGCTTGTTCTTTATCGGGCGCTTTCCCGTGCCATTCGTGGTTGTTTTCCATAAAGCTCACTCCTTTGCCGAGTGTCGTATGGGCTATTACTACTGTCGGCCTGTTTTTGTATGCTTTTGCTTTCTTGAGCGCTTCAACCACTTTCTCTATCTTATTTCCATCAACTTCAAACACTTGCCACCCGAATGCTTTGTACTTGTCTGCTAACGGTTCCATTGGCATTATTTCTTTTGTCGGCCCGCTTAGCTGGATATGGTTCCTGTCGATTATGTTTGTAAGGTTTCCAAGCCTTTCTTTTGCTGCGAGCATTATTGCTTCCCATGTTTCTCCTTCGTCATGTTCCCCGTCGCTTGTTACGCACCATGTGTACCATTTTTTGTTGTCCATTCTTGCTGCGAGCGCCGCTCCGACTGCAACACTAAGTCCTTGTCCTAATGGTCCTGAACTTGACTCGACGGCAGGAAAGTCATGAAGTGATGGATGTCCCTGTAGAGGACTTCCAAGTTTTCTGCAAGTTAAAAGTCGTTTTACTGGAAAGTATCCTGCTCTCGCCATTGCTGCGTATCTTACAGGGCAGATGTGCCCATTGCTTAGGTATAGCCTGTCTCTGCCTTCCCATTTTGGCATCTTTG
>JAHWHO010000116.1 GCA_019323255.1 Candidatus Woesearchaeota archaeon | reverse complement strand
GAAATCTTTATAAAGAGTGTTTTGTGCTTACTTCATGGCTGGGGATGTATTATAAGCGGGCTAGGATAACCGGCTCCACCCCTGTGGATCAGGGACACTCTCAGCGAGAGTTGAGGTGCTGAAATTCAAATCCCTGCATCCCCAGTTTATTCTCTCCGATAGTTTAACGAATCGCGAAACAAACAATATTTAAACAGTGCTTGCATTTTTTCACATATGACTGCCGCAATTCATCTTGGCGTTATCTTTCTGGCGAGTGCGGTAATTTATTTTGCCGGGAACTGGTTTGCAACAGCTTCTTCTAATATAGGGAATTTTTTCAGGCTTCCGCGGAGCGTAAAGGGCGCTACTTTTGATGCTATATCAAGTTCTCTGCCTGAGCTGATGATCGCTTTATTCTCTGTAGTTGCATTCAAGAGATTCGAAGTAGGAATAGGCACTATTGCGGGCTCAGCATTATTCAACCTGCTTATCATCCCGGGTGTTTGCGTTTTGGTGGCGCCATGTGCGTTCAAAGTAAGCAAGGAACTTATCAGCCGCGACGGCATGTTCTATAATATCTCTGTTTTCGCACTGCTTGCTGCTTTGCTTTATTCCAGGACATGGGGTATTGTGATCCCGTTGATTTTTCTCGTGATCTATTTTTGGTATATTAAGGACATTTGGACTCATGCGAAAGCTCACAGGAAGGCCACAGCGCACAAGCCGCAGAAGCAGATGTCTATTTGGAAGGATGTTATAGTTGCACTCACGACTATGGTTATTATTGGCCTCGCATCCTACTTTTTGACAGAGCATGCGATTGGGCTCGCTGAAGTTCTCGGTATTCCGGCGATCATTATCGCATTTACTATTGTCGCTGCAGCCACGAGCTTCCCTGACACGATAATCTCCGTTGTAAATGCAAAAAAAGGCAACATTGATGATGCAACGGCGAATGTTTTCGGTTCAAACATTTTTGATATTCTGGTTGGTCTTAGTATCCCGTTGCTTGTTGCGCTTTTCTACAACAGCCACGTGGTTATCGCGTTCAAGAATCTTGAGATTATTGTTGGGCTTCTGGGTGCGACTATTCTTGTGCTTTATTTCCTTGCAAAGAGCCATACGCTGAACAAGAAGCAGGCATGGTTTATGCTGTTCATGTACTTTGTATTCCTTACTTATGTCGTGTTCTTGTCTATGAAAGGCGGCATTCAGTAACATTTTTATACAGAGTTCCGAACATTCAATGTAAAAAGAGGTTATTATGCGTAAATTCCTTGCTGCAATTTTCACGCTTACGGGTCTGGTTATAGGTGCAGGAATACTGGGCATACCCTATGTGGTTGTTCGTGCAGGATTCTGGACCGGTATGCTGACCATTATAATTGTAGCTCTTGCTTTGTTGTTGATGAATCTTATGATCGGCGAGATTGCACTGAGAACAGATGGAAACCACCAGCTACCGGGCTTCGCTGAGAGATATCTGGGGCGGAAGGGCAAATATCTCATGCTCGCGACTACTGCCTTTGCTTGCTACAGCGCGCTCGTCGCATACACCTTAGGCGTAAGTGAGAGTCTGTCTGTAGTTTTTGGCGGTTCACAGCATATTTGGGCGGTAATTTTCTACGCTGCCATGGCGCTGCTTATTTATGGCGGGATCAATGTGCTTGCGGGCAGCGAAACCCTGCTTGAAATTATTCAGTTTGTAATATTGTCTGCAGTATTCTACCTTGCATTCAATTCTCCGCTTTTCAGTACCGCAACGCTTAGTGGTTTTTCCGTCACCAGATTGCTGGGCCCTGTCGGTGTGGTGCTTTTTGCTTTCTCAGGCCTTACGGCTGTTCCTTTGATGAAAGATATTTTGAAAGATGATGTCAAACGCCTTAAGCTTGCAATCATTTGCGGAAAGATAATTGTTGCATCAGTATACATTTTGTTCGCTGCTGCCGTGATTGGAATCACTGGTGCAGATACTACAGAAGTGGCGACTACCGGCCTTAGCAGGGCGCTCGGCCAGTGGAGTGGCGTGCTTGTTTCAGGGTTTGCTATTCTCGCTATGACAACCTCTTTCATTGCGCTTGGCTTTGTACTGAAAGAGATGTACTTGGAAGATTTTAGGCTTTCTGAAAACCAATCCTGGTTGCTGACGATGGCTGTGGCTCCAATTGTGCTCTTTCTTGGCGCTAAATCGTTTACCTTGACTCTTGACATTGGAGGCAGTATTTCTGTAGGCGTTGCGGGAATTATGGTCCTTATGATGCATAAGAAGATAAGGAAACTTAAGACAAGAACGCCTGAGTACGCGTTAAAGCTGCCCCGCGTCGTTTATTATGTTCTTGGCGCACTTTTCATAGTTGCTGTGGCTAACAGCTTATATTCTCTTTTTTAGGTCTCTGAAGCCCAGATATAGAATTGCGAGTGCTGCGAGGCTTAGAATTATTGCGAAATAAATCTGTACATCTCCGGGTAGTTTCTTGCTTACTCTGAGTTGAACTTCATTGCTCTCTACACTTAAGTTTCGGCCATCATCTGCCGTGAATATTACTTGTTCTGTCCCAATCCATCCTTTCTTTGGCATGAGCAGCGCAATGCCGTTATTGAGTGTTATATCTATGTTTTCGAGCGGCGAACTGCTGAAAACGAGCGGATCCTTATCCGGATCGCTGAAATATTTGTTCAGGTTAATTGTATGTTGGGTGTCCTGCTTCCATTCCTGCAGCGGTATTCCTGCGAAGTCTGTTGGAATGTCATGCGGTACTGAGAGTATTATCAGAGCTATTATTGCAATGAGGCTTCCTATAATCATAAACATTGGTTTTTTCTTTGATTTTGAGTACTCAGGCTTCCCGTGCAGCGTATATGTACCCATTCTGATTTTTGCTGCATAATAGACGTATCTCTTGTCTTCGCCGGTCTGTTCAAGTGGTACTGATCTCCACCTTTGCCCTGCAAGTTTTGCCAGCCTTAAGTTATCTCTCGGCACTTCTTTGCGCTTGAACCAGCTCTTGCGCACTTTGAAGGCGCATGTGTACTTGAGTCTCTCTATATTATCTTCTACTCTGAAAGTTGTATAATGAATTCCTGATTTTATGTGCGGTTTTGTTCTCGCTATCTCAATTCTGACATCCTTTGCTTCTGTTTCAGGTTCGATAACCAGGCCGACAAGGCCTTTTTTCCATACCTTGATGCGCTTCTGTACTTTCAGGAACAGCTTGTATGTTTTTATGATCTTCTTTGTTTTTCTTATTGCGCCCAAAATGATGACCACGCCAACTATTATTACTGCCGCGAGTGCATGCTTCCAAGCTGCAAGTATTGTATTCCAGAATGCTCCGATAAAAATAAGCAGTAGTGCAAGGATTATGAATAACATTACATTGCCGCGTTTCTTTGTGCCATATGCAAGCCTACTTTTATCGACGAGCAGGTACTTGGATTTGTATTCCTGTTCGAGCTCCTTTTGCAGTTTTGTCTTCTGCTTCTCAAGCGCAACCTTGTCCAGTTTGGTTTTTGTCGTTTCAAGTTTTAGCTTAACCTGTTTTTTAGGTTCTGATTTCTTGGCCGGCTTTGTTTCTTTTTTCTTGAGCTTCTTTTCTGCTCGCTTTTGCTTTGCAATCAGTTTCTGCTCTTTTCGCTTCTGCTTAAGTGCAGCTTTCTTCTCCTTCGCCTTTTGCTTAAGCACTGCTTTCTTCTCTTTCTGTTTCTGCCTTCTTGTCTTGACTTTAGGCTTATTTATGTAAGTAAGCCATGCGAATAATCCTGCCAGCACCAATACTATTATTATTCCAAGCGCAAGTCCTACTCCTCTGTTGCGTTCAAAATATGTTGGCGGCTGCAGTTTTGCTGTAAGTCCAACCCTGTATTCTACTTTTGTGTCGTTTACGACTACTGAAAGATACAGCGGGTATTTGCCTGTTTCGATGTCCTGGGCAGGCTTAAATGTTAATACGGCATTCTGCTCTTCTCTCGGCTTTAGCGTAAGGACTTTGGTGTCAACTTCTGCCCACTCAGGTCCCTGGACGCCAAGCTCATACGTTGTTTCCAAGCTTCCTGTATTCTGTATTGGGATTTTTACTGTGCTGGGCTCGTATCCCATCCTGATTACATCTGCGCTGGGTTTTATATCGGGAATGTTTGTGTTTTCTACGTTTAGGTCAAATCCAAACTCTTTCTCTTCATCTGCTTCATGCGCATTGATCATTAAATTGATTCCGTACTGCCCGCTTTGCTTGCAATCTTCTAAATCAATATCGATTGTAATGTCGCTTTTCTCTCCAGGGTTCAGGAATATGTATTCTGGCTCAACTACTGCATTTGGATGGCCGGATATTTCAAGATTATAGGATTCTGATATTTTCTCAGGGTTTTGAAGCACTGCTTTGAATTCCGCTGTATCACAAGGCCGGACGCTT
>JAHWHO010000115.1 GCA_019323255.1 Candidatus Woesearchaeota archaeon | reverse complement strand
TACTATTGGCGTCCAGACGTATGCGTATTATAAAAAAAGAAAATGAAATCAGAATTGTGAATCTAATTCTTTCAATGCGCTATCTAACGAGAAGAATAAGTTTGTCTTTTCGCCGAGAGACGAATATCGGTCTCCGTTCCGCATCACATCTATGGAAACTGCCGTTCCGTCAAATGCAACTGATATGCTTTCCGCACCGCGCTCGGAAAACTTTCTTGCATAATTGCCTATGATCTTCTTCAGCACTACAAGAGATCCGCCGTCGATGCTGCCCGCGTTGACAAGTTCTATATTACCACCTAGTTTTATTGTTTCTATCATTCTAATTTGGAAACGATTTTGATTTTTAAAGCTATTGATTTAGCGAGTAATTACTTAATAGTGCTTACAGTAGCAAAAAGCTTTTAAAGAAACGGCTTTTTTTGACTACTGTCCGGGGGATGTTTAATGAAAATATGCATGCGATGTGGTGCAAAAATCCGATCATACAGTCCTATGCGCAAATGGTGCGTTGAATGCAGGCGTGTCGTAAGCCTAGAACAGGCAAAAGAGCGCAAGCTTGCATTAAGGGATAATTTTTAACTATCTTCTATGCCAGTATCAAAATGAAAGTTTTTGTAACTAGCGAGGGCTGCAGTGCAAATTTCGCTGAAGGCGAGATTATCAAGGGCATTCTCAGTGAAAAGCACGAGATAGTAGACTCAGTTGAAAATGCAGATGCCGCAGTTATAAACACCTGTACTGTAAAAGGCGATTATCGTTCTGTCAAGAAAATCGCTCAACTTCACGAAACGAACCCTAAAATGAAGCTTGTCCTGTCAGGCTGTGTTACAAAAGAAGTAATTAACCAAATTGAATGTATCTGCCCAACTGTTTCCGTTGTTACAACAAACAATATTGATAAAATCGAGGATGCTTTGCGTAAGAAAATCATTTTGGCTGAAAAAACCAAATTAATCAAGCTGTCCCTGCCGAGAAAAAGAGACAATTCTATAGTTGGCATTGTTCCGATTTGCCAGGGCTGTCTTGATTCTTGTTCATACTGCAGCACAAAACTCAGCAAAGGATCCCTTTTCAGTTATCCCGAACAACAGATTATCAGCGAATGCAAAAGATTTATCGACGATGATTGCAAAGAGCTGTGGATAACCGCACAGGACACTTGCTGTTATGGTTTTGATATAGGCACAAATCTTTCTGAACTGCTGAAAAAAATTACGGCACTGGAAGGCGAGTTCAAAATCAGGGTCGGCATGGGTAATCCTCGCCATGTAAAGAAATTCCTTAGCGAATTTATTGAAGCCATGCAGCATCCGAAGATTTTCAGATTCGTTCACATTCCCGTGCAGGCCGGCAGTAATTCTGAGCTTAAGCGTATGCAGAGAGGCCACACTGCAGAGGATTTTGTTGATTTAGTCAGTGCCTTGAGGGCCAAGATTCCAGAGATAACTGTTTCGACGGATATTATTGTCGGCTTCCCAGAAGAGACTGAAGAAGAGTTCAATGCATCTGTGGAATTAATCAAAAAAATAAAACCCGATGTTCTTAATATTTCGAGATTTGCACCGCGCCCGGGCACTAAAGCTGCTTTAATGCCTCAAATCAACGGCAGGATAAGCAAAGACAGAAGCAGAATATTGACAGAAGTCTTCCAGAAGATTGCAGAACACAACAAGCAGAAATGGCTTGGCTGGCAAGGAACCATCGTCATAGATGAATCTGGAAAGAACAGCACATCCGTTGGCAGGAATAAATTTTATATTCCTGTTGTTGTGGAAAATATTTATCCTCTTGGAACTGCGTTAGAGGTCGAGATCGCCGATACAGCTGTCCATTACTTGAAAGGTAAAGTTATTAAACACTGATTATTCAGTATTCAAAAAAATGGGTGTATTCAGAGCGTATGATATAAGAGGAATTTATCCTTCTGAACTGGATGAGACTCTTGCTTACAAGATAGGCCGTGCGATTGTACTCTATCTTAAATCCAAAAGTATTGCCATAGGCAGGGATTGCCGGCTTAGCAGTCCTGCATTAACAAAAAGCTTGATTTATGGCATTACTGACCAGGGTGCGGATGTAATTAATCTCGGGCTAATCAATACTCCCTGCGCATATTTCGCTTCAAGGAAACATGATTCTGTAATGGTTACTGCAAGCCACAACCCTCCTGAATACAACGGATTTAAAGTTACAGGTAAAGGGCTGAACAAGATAAGCGGCGAACAGCTGCAGAAAATCGGGAAGATTGTTGCAAAAGATGATTTTCCTGCTGCAAAAAGAAAGGGCGTAGTTACGCAGCAGAACATTATTCCTGAGTATGCAAAATCTATTCGCGCTTTAACAAAAACCAGGATCAAGCCATTAAAGGTTTTGTTCGATGCAGGCAATGGCATGGCCGGGCTTATCGTTCCTGAATTATTGAAAGGTTTACCAGTAAAATACAATATTTTATTTGCAAAACCAGACGGAAGTTTCCCAAATCACATAGCGGATCCTGTTAAGCCGGGAAATACCGCAAAGCTTCAGCGGCACGTCAGAAACAAATACGATTTTGGCGTAGCATACGACACTGATTGCGACCGTGCTGCATTCATTGATGACCGCGGCGAAAGAGTTAGGCCTGAGCACGTATTGCTTTTGTTCGCTAAATTGATCAAAGCAAAAAAGATCGTGAAGACGGTCAATTGCAGTAAAATCATCGAGGACGAATCAAGTGCTAAAATCTATGTTTGCCCTGTCGGCAGTGCAAATGTGGCTAAAGCGATGAAAAAGCACAATGCAGACATTGGTGTTGAGGTTGCAGGCCATTTCTTTTTCAAGAAACTGAAGTTCATGGATTCCGGTGATGCAGCCGTGATGATGATGCTTGCCGCGCTGAGCAAATCCGGCAAGAAACTAAGTGAGCTTGTCGCGCCTTTTGCTTCCAAATATGCAACTGGCGAGGAGATTAATTTCAAAGTTAAGGATAAGCGAAAAGTTCTTTCAAGGGTTGAACGGGAATTCAGGAATGCAAAGATCAGGAAGCTTGACGGCTTGTCAATTGACACCGGCGAATTCTGGTTTAACATAAGGGAAAGCAAGAATGAGCCTTTGCTGCGCCTGAATGCAGAAGCGAGGACAAAAAAGGCGCTTAAAGAGTGTATCAGCTGCATAAAGCGCATTACACAACATTTATAAATACCCGGATTTCTCGTCGTAGCAATGGCGAAGAAGGCTACGAAAAAGACTGTTAAAGCTGTGCAGCCGGAAGTCAACATCGGTCTTATCGGGCATGTTGATCATGGCAAGACTACGCTAGTTAAGGCGCTAAGCGGGAAATGGACGGACACGCACAGCGAGGAAGTCAAAAGAGGAATCACTATTCGCCTTGGTTATGCTGATGTTTCAATTTACAAATGTGGCGACACTCTTGCTGTTACAGATAAATGCGATAAAGGCAAAGCGGTTTTGCAAAGGAAAATTTCTTTGATTGACGCACCTGGCCATGAGAGCCTTATGGCGACTATGCTTTGCGGCGCTAATATAATCGACGGTGCCATCCTTTTGATCTCTGCGAATGAAGATTGTCCTCAGCCTCAGACAAGGGAGCACTTGCAGGCTTTGGAAATTATTGGTCTCGACAAAGTTATTGTCGTCCAGAATAAGATTGATCTTGTTTCCGAGGAAAAAGCCTTGAAGAACTATGAGCAGATTAAAGAATTCCTGAAAGGCACTAAATTTGAGAACGTACCCATTATTCCTATGAGCGCAAAGCACTCAGTTAATCTTGATATCCTTTTGCAGACTATTCAGGAGGTTATTCCAACTCCAAAAAGAGATCTTAACAAAGATCCCATCATGTTTGTTGCAAGAAGTTTTGATATTAACAAGCCTGGTGCAAAGCCAAAGGATCTTACTGGCGGCATTATTGGCGGCTCTTTGAAGCAGGGAAAGATTGAAGCCGGAAAAGAAATCGAGATTCTTCCGGGCTATGAAGTTGAGGAAAAGAACCAAAAAGTCTGGAAGCCGCTGACAACTAAAGTTACATCAATAATTACCGGCGGAGATAAAGTTGATGAAGTTATTCCGGGCGGTTCTGTCGCATTGATGACTGAGCTTGACCCAAATATTGTCAAGAGCGACAAGTTAGTTGGCAGTGTTGTCGGCTATCCTGGAAAATTGCCGCCTGTCCTGAACGAGCTTAAGCTCACATGCCATTTGCTTGACCGTGTTGTTGGCGCGAAGGACAAGCTTGTTGTCGAGCCGATTAAACTGAAAGAAATTCTTATGCTGAATGTTAATGCTGCGGCTACAGTTGGCATTGTGAAAGACATCAGCAAGGGCAAAGTTGTTTTGACTCTAAGAAGGCCTGTCTGCGCAAGCAAGGGTGCAAGAGTTACTATTGCCAGAAACCTCGGCCAGAGGTGGCGTCTGATTGGTTATGGCGAGATAGAATAAACTACCACAACTTCTTAAACCACGACCAGATATTATAGAAGAACTGTCCTATTGGTCCTCTTTCCTGCACTGGCTGCTCAATAGGCGCTGCTTCCTGCATTTTACATTCACAATTGCTGCAGTAGTAGCCTTGAGGACAGTGAACATCAAATTCGCACTGCTCCATTCCTTCCAGCACACCATTCCCGCATACCGCCTGTGGCTGTAATTCTACGCACTTGCAGCCTATGCAGTCATAGCCGTATGGCGCTTGTCCCTGGCAGTCAACTGCTTTCTCACACTGTTCTCCTGTCTCCAGCTTGCCATTTCCGCACTCTGCTGCAGGTAAGAACCATTTGCATTTGCAGCCTGACTGACAGATTCCTTTGATCATAGGATCCTGAGACTCGCATATGCTTCCTGGAGGATCGCATTCCTCGCCAGTTTCAACAAT
>JAHWHO010000114.1 GCA_019323255.1 Candidatus Woesearchaeota archaeon | reverse complement strand
TCACAAATGGCACAGCCTAATTATCCAGCACAAGTCGCTTACGCACAAATGCCCGCAAAAAATGCACTCTATACGATGGAATACATGCCGCCTTCAAAGCCGGTACCCTGCCAGCTACAATTCAAAGATGGACTCTGGACGTACAGCATACTGGAAATCGGAGGCAAGACTGTAGTAAGAATACAAAATATCAATACGGGCGAGATCTTAACACAGGAAGTAACAGGAGACCCGCCAACAGCACAATTCGAGCACTCGGACGGAACAGACTTAGAACTGTTAATAATTACAATCAACCCAGATGACCTGGAATTCACAAGAGTGATAGCGCCGATAGAAACAGGCGAGCCAACAAAAATATGGTTTTGCGTAACAGACTACGAAGGCAAAGTGCTTATGCATGGAACGTCAGAAAAGGTAACAATGGATGACGGGACAACCGTTACCTCAATTACAGAATACTATCCAAATGGATCGAGCAAGATAACCCTCACAGGAACGATGTCGCTGCCGTATCCTTTTACAGGCAAAACGGAATCAGAAATCTACCTTGATGCCAATGGAAGGCTAAGATACCAGATAATAAGGCTCTACAAAGCAGACGGAACGTACGAAGAGAAAATATTCACGCCAGGACCTGAAGAACAGATTAGATTCTAGGCCGGTCGGGCTTAGTAACATCAGTATGCAGCCTGTGCGTTATCTGGTTCTGGATATCCTGGAACGCAGCATGGATTGCAGCAGGAAGCTCCCAGAAATGCGCATGGTCCGCAGCAAAAATCTGCATCGGCGCAGCAACCTTCACATGCACAGAATACTTATTGCGCTCACCCTCAAGCTTGTAGCGCTTCACATGCACGCTAATATTAACGACATTCTGAAGCTGGCGCTTGATCTTATCATAATACTCTCTTGACAGCACCTGAACGGTGTCCTGCTCAGCAGCATCCAAATCACTAACGCCAGTAAACTGAATATCCGCACCCTCGTCCTCTTTTACCATGATTTGATTAATGTCCGAGAGATTTATAAATATTGTTAATCTCCAATCGTAAGATGAAAATATGCGGGATTGATGAGGCAGGCAGAGGACCAGTAATAGGCCCAATGGTGATAGCAGGAGCTATGATTGACAAGGAAAAAGAGGAAGAACTCAGGGCATTAGGAGTCAGAGACAGCAAACTGATAGCGCCAAAGAAAAGGGACAGGATAGCAGCAGTACTGCCGAAATACGTGAAATATGAAATCATAATCATAGAGCCTGCAGAGATCGACAAGTATCTTGCAAAAGACAACGGAACAAACCTCAACTGGCTCGAAGCGGATAAAAGTGTTGAAATACTCAAAAAACTAAAACCAGATGTAGCTTACATCGACTCGCCAAGCCCTAATCTCAAAGCGTACAAAGCTTACATAACTGAGAGAGTGAAAGGTGAAATCCACTGCGAGCATAAAGCAGATGTGAACTATCTCTGTGCGGGAGCTGCTTCAATACTCGCAAAAGCGAAAAGAGAAGAAATAATCGCACAGCTGAAGAAAAAATACGGCGATTTTGGCTCAGGATACATGACAGACCCGAAAACAAAGGCATTTTTAGCAAAAAACTGGGAAAAATGCCCTGAGCTGTTCAGGCAGAGCTGGGCGAGCTATAAGGCTTATTTAAAAGGAAAAAGCCAGAAAAACATGTCAGAATTCTAGATATATTTATAAAGCAAAAAAATCCCAAAATACACGATGACAGAACCCAGCCCAGAGGCTATCCTGAAGAAAACCAAGATCAAAAGGCTAGTCATGGATGGGTTCAAAAGCTTCGGAAAATACACAGAATTGCTATTTGACGACAAGTTCAACATAATCATGGGGCCGAACGGCTCAGGAAAATCGAACGTTCTGGACGCGCTATGCTTCGTACTCGGAAAATCAAGCTCAAAACAGCTAAGGGCGGAGAAGAGCGCCAACCTGATCTACAATGGCGGCAAGACAAAACAGCCAGCGAAAAAAGCAGAAGTGAGCATAGTATTTGACAACAGCACAGCAATGTTCCCGCTACAGGACAAGGAAATCAAGATATCAAGAATAGTCAGATCAGACGGGGCAAGCAAATACAAAATCAATGGCAAAACAAGAACGAGAACAGAAATGATGGAGCTTCTGAACCATGCCAAAATCAACCCGGACGGGTACAATATAATTCTGCAGGGCGACATAATAAGGCTTGTAGAAATGAGCATGACAGAAAGAAGACAAATAATAGAAGAAATCGCAGGAATAGGGCTGTATGAAGAGAAAAAACAGCAGGCAATCAACGAACTCACAAAAGTAGAGAACAAATTAAATGAAGCAGAAATCATACTCAAGGAAAGACAACAATACCTCAAAGACCTAAAAAAAGACAGAGACCAGGCGGTAAAATACAAAGAGCTCAATGACAAGATCAAAACGAACAAAGCAAGCTATCTAAAAAGGCAGAAAGACAAGAAAGAGGAAATTCTAGGAAAATTAAATGAAAGAAAAGCGAAATACCAGCAGAAACTCGACAAGCTGCAGGCAGAGATAAAAAACGCAAGAGAACAGATAGCAGAGCAAAAAAACAAGATAAAAGAAATCAGCGACGAGATCGAGCGAAAAGGGGAAACAGAACAGATTGCACTGCAAAAGCAGGCAGAAGCAATCAGGGTAGGCTTGGCGACAAACAAGACAAGAATCAGCCAATGCAAAGAAGACATAACAAAAATACAGAAAAGGAAAGACCAGCTCGAAAGAAACCTCTCGGACATCAAAGACAAGTCGGGAAGCCTCAAAGAAGAACACCAAAGCAACCAGGCGCAGGTGGAAGCGCTCGAGAAGACGCTCAACGAAATACTTGCAAAAATAGGCGCATTCAAGAAAAAACACAACATCCAGGACGAAGCAGAAATAGACAAGCAAATGGAAGAGATGGACAAGAACGCAGACACGAAACAACAGCAAATACAGCAAAACAGGGAAAAGCAACAGGACGTAATAAGAGAAGTCGACAAGATTGAATTCCAGCTCGCAACAATAGATGAGAAAATAGCGAAAGTCCAGCAGCTTGAACAGGAACACAAAACAGAGATCGCAGAGCTCAAGAACAAAAAGAGCCAGTTCAAGAAGCTCGCGATGGAGTTAAACGATGTGCTTAACAAAGACAGCCAGGCAGCAAGGGACCTTGCCAAAGCAAGACAGGAACTCCATGAGTCAAGAGAAGAAGAACACAAGCTAAGCATAAAACAAAGCAGCATAAAAGACAGCATCTCAGCAAACCTAGCTGTCAAGAAAGTCAAGGAAAACAAAGATGCATTCGGGGAAGTGCATGGCACGATAGCAGAACTCGGCAGCACAGAATCAAAATACTCACTCGCACTCGAAACAGCCGCAGCAAATAAAATCAACAGCATAGTAACAGGATGCGACAAGACTGCAGCAAACGCGATAAAATATCTCAAAAAAGAAAAGCTTGGGACAGCGACGTTCCTTCCTTTAAACAAGATCAAACCATCTGATGCAAGAAAAGAGCTGAAGGAACTGCTGCAGCAGAAAGGAGTGCACGGGCTTGCGATAGATCTCATTGAATTCGAACCACGGTACAAAAACGCATTCTCGCATGTCTTCGGAAGCACAGTTGTAGTGGAAAGCATAGACACGGCAAGAAAAATAGGAATAGGCAAAGCAAGGATGGTCACGCTTGACGGGGACCTTGCAGAAAGATCCGGCGCGATGGTCGGAGGGTACAGGCACAAAAAACAAGGCAGCTTCAGAGAAAAAGAACTCGGCAACAAAATTGAAAGATTACAGCACACGATTGCCGAACTCGAAACCCAAACAGCATCGATGGAAAAACAAAGAGCAAAGAATGAAGATGAGATCGCAAGAATAAGAGAACTCAAAGCAAACCTTGAAGGAGACATAATCAAACAGGAAAAAAGCCTCCATATAGACACGCAGGACCTTGAAGCATCACAAAAATACAAAGAAGAACTTATCAATCTCAAAGAGAAATTAAGCAAAGACCAAAAAGAAGTACAGGACATAATCGTAGGGCTTACAAGAGAACTGACAGAGATAAAAGTCGAGAAACAAAAACTAAGGACAAAAATAAGCGAACTCAGAAACCCAAGAGTGCTCGCCGAACTAAATGCATTCGAGGAAAAAAGAAGACAGCTCGAACAGGAAAAGATACGGCTTGAAGAGAAGCAAAAAAATCTTGATGCACAAGTTAAAGAAGTGCTCGGCAGAGACGAGGAAAGCACGAAAGGACTAATTGAAGACCTCGCGAAAGAACAAAAGGCGTTCGAAAAGGAAATCAAGCACCTTACAGAACACATCAGCAAGCAGGAAGAAGAGCTCGGCAGGAAAGAAAAAGAGCAGGAGAAATTCCATGCACAATTCAAAGGCCTGTTCGAGAAAAGAAACAAGCTAAGCGACAAGGTAACAGAAAATGAGACAGAAATACTCGGCAAAGAAGATTTGTCAAGAAAAGAAGAGCTGCAACTGAACACGCTAAGCATAGAAGAAGCAAGACAGAAAGCAGAACTCGCAGGCATAGACTCAGAGTACGAGAAATACGAAGGCGTAGAGCTCGACATGAAGACGCCGGAAGAAGAGCTAAAGAAACAAATACAGCAATTCGAGAGAATGATGACAACAATCGGGACCGTGAACATGAGAGCGCTTGAAATCTATGAAACGGCGGAAAATGAATACGGCAACCTGCTCGGAAAGAATGACGTGCTCATCAAAGAAAAAGAGAGCGTGATGGGGCTTATGGATCAGATAGAAAGCAGGAAGACAGAAATGTTCACCAAAGCCCTTGATGTAGTGAACAGCAATTTCCAGGATATCTTCGGCAAGCTCACAACAAAAGGGCAGGCATACCTTGAGCTTGAGAACAAAGAACAGCCATTTGAAGGCGGGCTAAGAATCAAAGTAAAACTGACAGGCGAGAAATTCATGGACATCAGAAGCCTCAGCGGCGGAGAGAAAACAATGACTGCGCTTGCATTCCTATTCGCAATACAAGAACACGAACCCGCAACATTCTACATCATGGACGAAGTAGATGCGGCGCTGGACAAGCACAACAGCGAGAAACTTGCGAAGCTGATACGCGATTACTGCGGAAGAGCACAATATATAGTGATATCACACAATGATGCTGTGATTACAGAAGGCGATGTGCTGTATGGTGTAAGCATGAAACAGGACTGCGGACTTTCCAAAGTAGTCAGCCTAAGAGCATAGTTCTGGAGAATTTTGAGTAATCATGTTTTTGTCAAAATTCTCGGCAGATTGCTTTGAAAAAGGACAGCCAAAAAAGCTACTCCAAAGCAATCTCTGGAAAGATTTATAAAGGACCTATTAAGGAGTACTGAGTGGTGAAGACAATGGAAAGACAAGATATAGGAACAGCAGTGGAAGAAGAAGTCCAGAACTGGGCTCCCGTAGATGAACGGTTTATTGATATGGGCAGAATGTGTGCATACGACGGCGACCAAACAGAAAGGCCATATTCAAAACAAGATCTTAATTATCTTGCGCAGGAATTAGCCGAACTTGGCAGCAGTCAATAAAGCCTGCCTGATTTTGCCCGCGGCTTTCTGCCATGAGTAATTATCTACAATAGTTTTCCTTGCGGCAGAACCCATTTTATTTCTTAAATTCTCATTAGCAAGCAGTTCTGTCAGCCTCTTAGCAAGCTTCTCAGCATCGCTTCTAGGAAAGAAATAACCATTAACGCCGTCCTCAATATACTCACGCAGGTTTCCCACAGGAGTCACAATCGGAGGAACCCCGCATGCCATCGCCTCCATCGTAGCCAGACTTGAAGTTTCAGTCAAGCTCGGCAGGACGAAGACATCCATCGCCTGCAAGAAAGGAATGACATCATCCTGTGCCCCTGCACGAACTATAGTCTTTGATGCAGGAATCTCATGCTCAAGCCCCGCGCCAACAACGAGAAGAACACTGTTATCGATTTTCTTATGAACTTTCTTGAATGCATCCACAAGCGTAGGCAAATCTTTTTCCCTTGCAATCCTACCGCAAAAGCCAACTACTAATGAATCAGGCGAAAGATTGACCTTGCGCTTAGCAACTGCCTTGCTGTGCGTCGGAACAAAGCTGTCAATATCAACACCAAGATGAATTACTTTCTTAAGCGCCTTAATCTTATTGCCCGTGAGCAGATCCTCAACTTCATGTGACGGAACGAGCAGCAAAGAGCACTTGTTGTACAATGACTTTGCACGCCGCCTAACTATCCAGCCGGCCATAGCCCTGAAGCGCCTAATCGCAAGCGCGACAAGAGTCCATTCAATGCTGTGCACATAGCTTACAACAGGCTTCTTAAATTTCTTAGCCAGTTTAATAGCGAATCCGCCGATAGGGCCAATTGTCTGGTTGAACACAACATCTGCATTCTTGATTGCGGATGCCATGACTTTCTTATCAGGATTCGAGAAATAAATATCGCCAAAACGATACTTAACAAGAGGAAAGCGCAAAACGGAAACATTACTAGGCAGATGAACATCGCCGTCGAAATCAGGCGCGAAAATGGTTACTTTCCAATCCTTGACGTAGGGAAGGAACTCTTTTATGAAACGTGCAACGCCGTCCCAACGCGGCAGAAAACAATCTGTAGAGATTACAAGCCTCATTTTAGCCTATAGAATACCTCCGCATACCTGCCTCCATAGAATAAACCACTGAGCCAATCCTTTAAAACAATTTTCCACAGCAGAAGCGCGAGCGGCGCAGTCTGGGACTCATGCGCAAGAATTGACTTAATCTTCTTATTGAAGGTCTTGCTAACATCTACGACCATCTTGGGAATATTCCGCTTCCTGAAACGGAATAAAGACCAAACATCAAACGCATAAACAGGACAAGTAATTTTACCGGAAAAAACAAGCTTCTCTACAAGCTTGTAAACAGCGCGATGATCCGGATGAATATCATCCAGGCCGTGCGTGAAAATCATCACCGGATTCTCTTTCTTAATTATTTCTGCAAGCTTCTTAGCTACATTCTTCTCCTTGATCTCCTTCGGGAACTTGCCTTCCTTCAGATCAAAATAAATCAAACCGTCACCGCCAAGAATCTTATCGCCTTCAATACTTTCCTTAGCTCTCGTTTCAGCAATAACTTCCGGCTTAAGATATAAGTTAGATGCAACCCCAAAAGACATGATCACTGTACGAATCCTGTATCCTTTCTCCGCATACTTAGCAAGAGTGCCGCCTGCACCAATCGCAGGATCATCATTATGAGCACCAATCGCCAGGATTGTCTTAGGCATGCTAAAACTCAAGAAATTGAGTATAAAAAGGTTGCCCGCAAGCTTTAAATACTCACTGCAGGGTGAGAACAAGAATAGTGAGTGCAATGGTAATAGCAGTACTTTCAGACATACACGCAAATCTTGAAGCGCTAGATGCAGTGATCGCAGACTGTCAGGCAAAAGACGCAGAGGAAATATTATGCCTTGGCGACATTGCCGGTTATGGACCTGATCCTCGCGAAACTATTGAGAGCTGTCGTGAGCTTGAGGATTTGGGCGTGTTCCGCAGAGCAGCCATAGGAAACCACGATATGGCGATAGAAAAAAATGAACTATATCTTGTGTGCAACAAACTCGCAAGAGCTATTTTTGATTATCATAAACAATTATTAACGCCAGAACAGAGAGCGTACTTAAGAACAATGCCGCTGATGACTCAAAGAGACGACTTGCTTTTTGTTCATGGAAGCCTAGACTGCCCTGAGAACTTCAAATACATCACAGAAAATGAACCGAGAAAAGAAAAAAATGAAACAAGGCTAAAGGACCAGTTCGCGCTAATGAAACCCGGGCAAAAGTGTTTTACAGGACACACGCATGTACCGAGAATATATATCGAGCATCCAGATGGCAGGATTGAAATCCATTATATT
>JAHWHO010000113.1 GCA_019323255.1 Candidatus Woesearchaeota archaeon | reverse complement strand
GTCTGATATGGCTAATGTGCCCAGATCCAGAAGTTATGATGTTCTTGAGAGTCTTGAGAGGAAGGGTTTTGTTATTATGAAGCTTGGCAAGCCCATTAAATACATCGCTGTACCTCCGACGGAAGTTATTGAACGTGTCAAGAAAAATATGAAGTCTGATGCTGATATGAAGGTTAAGAGGCTTGAGAATCTCAAGAAGACTGATGTTCTGGGCGAGCTTAACTCTTTGCACACGCAGGGCATAGAATTGATTGAGCCGACAGATCTTTCTGGAAGCTTGAGAGGCAGGCATAATCTCTATTCGCATCTTGAAACAGTTATCAAGAGCGCAAACAAGAGCGTTACAATTATGACTACGCCTCAGGGCTTGATGAGGAAGGTAGAGGGGTTGAAGCCTGTGTTTGAGAAGCTTAAGAAGAAAGGGGTTAAGATTAGAATTGCTGCGCCCTTGACCAAAGATACAAAAATGGCGATTAAGGATCTTGGCAATCTTGCGGAGGTCAGGAACGCAACTGACACGACTGCACGTTTCTGCATTGTTGATGGAAAGGAGCTTGTTTTCATGGTTTTGGATGACAAGGAAGTCCATCCTACATATGATGTGGGAATCTGGGTCAATACTCCGTTCTTTGCTCAGGCGCTTGAGGGTATGTTCAACAACGCCTGGAAAGGAATGCCGAGAGCGAAATAATTTTAAACCTTCTTTTTCCCTTTTCTATTCTGATGGCGAATATTGTTGAGAGTCTGCATCCTTTTGAGATTAAGGTATTGCCTTTAGTAGCTAAAAAGCCTTTATTGCAGGAGCTTGCAAATGCTTCTGGTCTCCAGGAAGTGCAGGCGATGCGTGCTTTGCAGTGGCTTGAGAACAAAGGTCTTGTTAAAATAAGCACGGAAGTCAAGCAGGTCGTTGATCTTGATGTAAATGCGAAAAAGTACAAGAAAGCAGGGCTTCCTGAGCGACGTTTTCTTGATGCTGTAAAGGCCAAACCCCTTGCACTTGACGATGTTGCGAAGAAAGCAGGCCTTGATAAGGACGAGGCTAATGCCTGTGTTGGCTTGTTGAAGAAAAAAGCCGCAATTGATGTCAAGAAGGACAAGCAGTTAATTATCTCGATTACTGATGCAGGCAAAAAACTTCTTACGTCAGGATTTCTTGAAGAAAAGTTCTGTGTTGATTCTCTGAAAAAACGCAAAGGGTTCATTAAATTGGAGACAGCCAGGCTGAAAAGTGCAGAGCTAACACCCGAAGGCAAAAAGATTGCAAAGGAGCTTGTTGACAAGAAAATTACAGCATCTTCTTTCATCGATGCGATAACTCCTGAGATGCTTAGGGAAGGCGCATGGAAAGGTGCAGCATTCCGCCGCTATGATGTTAAGGTTAATGTTCCTAAAGTTTACGGCGGCAAGCTTCAGCCGTATCGTGCTTATCTTGATTGGGTTAAGGAGAAGTTTGCGAATCTCGGTTTTAAGGAGATGACAGGCCCGCTTGTCGAGTCTGATTTCTGGGACATGGATGCTTTGTATATGCCTCAGTTTCACAGCGCCAGAGATATTCATGATGCGTATTACATTAAGGGCATGAAGGCCAAGGATGTTCCTGCAGCAATTCTGAAAAAGGTTAAGGCGGCCCACGAGAACGGCGGCGATACTGGCAGTGCAGGCTGGCGTTATAGTTTCGATGCTGAAAGAACGCTGAATATGCTTCTTAGGACGCAGGGAACAGCGTGCAGTGCGCGCATGCTTGCATCAGGCAAAGCGGAGGTTCCGGGCATGTACTTTGGTCTTGCGCGATGTTTCCGTTATGATGTGATTGACGCGACTCATCTTCCTGATTTCAACCAGACAGAGGGCATAGTGATAGGTGAAGGCCTTAACATGCGCCATCTTATTGGCTTGTTGAAAATGTTTGCAAAGGAATTCGCCGATACTGAGGAAGTGAAGGTTGTTCCGGCTTATTTCCCTTTTACTGAACCGAGTGCAGAATTATTTGCTAAGCATCCTAAGCTTGGCTGGATCGAACTTGGCGGTGCAGGTATTTTCCGTCCTGAGCTTGTTAAGCCTTTGCTTGGGAAGTATATTCCTGTGCTTGCATGGGGCCTTGGCATTGACAGGATTGCTATGCTTAAGCTCGGGATTAATGATATTCGCGATATGTTCAGCCATGATTTGGACAAGCTGCGCAGTTCGAGGTTAGTCTAATGCCTACAATTGAGTTTTCATTCAGGGATTTTTGCACGCTGCTTGGAAAGAAGATTTCCGAGAAGAGGTTTGAGGATTTGCTTAGCTATGCTAAAGCCGAGCTTGATGATCTCTCTGGCGATGTCGCAAAAGTAGACCTTAATGACACGAATCTTCCGGTTTTGTGGAGCGTTGAAGGTCTTGCCAGAAGGTTGAAGGGAATTGAAGGGATTGAAACAGGCTTATTTAAGCCGAAGGTCAAGAAAACAACGGACAAGGTTGTCGTTGACAAAAAGCTTTCAAAAATTCGTCCTTTTATTGCTTGTTTCCGTGCTAAGGGCAAGCCTTTGGATGAGTATATGCTTTTGCAGCTGATACAGCTCCAGGAGAAGCTTTGCGAAAATTTCGGCAGGAAAAGGAAAAAGATTTCGATAGGTGTTTATCCTTCGCAGAAGATAACTTTCCCGGTCCATTTCAAAGGCGTCTCAGCGGGCACCAAATTCATTCCGCTTGAATGCACAAAAGAGATGACCATCACTGAGATTCTCGAGAAGCATTCTAAGGGCAAAGAGTACGCAGCAATCCTTGAGGGTGTTTCACTGTATCCGGTCCTTATGGACTCCAAGCAGCAGGTGCTTAGTCTTGCGCCGATCATAAACAGCGAGCGCACGGGTAAGCTCGAGATTGGTGACAGCGAACTCTTTTTCGATGCAACAGGAACTGACGAAGAGTCAGTTATGCTTGCGGCAACTATTTTCGCCGCCGCATTATATGACAGGGGCTTTGAGATTGAAGCTTTGACTGTTGAGTATGCAGACAGGAAGGTTGTCGTTCCATCATTTGACTTGCGATCAATGAAGTTTGATCCTGCGCTTGCAGAGTCAATAATTGGAATTAAGTTGAAGGAGTCCGAGATTAAAAAATATCTTGAGAGTATGCGTTATGGTTATTCAAAAGGTGTTGTTCAGATTCCTGCTTACCGAAACGACATCATGCATGTGCTTGATATTATTGAAGATCTTTGTATCGCTTATGGTTATCATAATCTTAAGAGTGAGCAGCTTAATTTTTATTCTGCCGGCAGTGTTCTGCCGGGCACAAGGTTTACTGATCTTGACCGTTCTTTCTGGGTCGGCCTGGGCTATCAGGAGATATTCAGCGCTATTTTGTCTAACTCTGAGCTTTTGTATAAGAGAATGTGTGTTGAGGATCTTGGCACTGTTGAGATCGATAATTACATGTCGCAGAGTTATTCTGTTGTGCGATCCTGGATTCTTCCTATCCTGATGGATTGTTTGTCTAAGAATAAGCATGTTGATTATCCTCAGCGCGTATTTGAGTCTGGGCTTATATGCCAAAGACATGGAGATATCATTAAAGAGGAGGAGCATGTCGCTGCTGTTTCAGCGCATTCTGCAGCTTCCTTTACTGAGATGCGCCAGCATGCAGAATTCGTGTTAAGGTCTCACGGCATCGAGTGTTCTTTCAAAGAGTTTGATCTCGGCTGTTTTATTCCAGGCAGGGCTGCGAAAATTATTGTTAAAGGTAAAGAAATTGGTTTTGTTGGAGAAATTCATCCTAAGGTGCTTGACAATTTTAGCTTGCTCGTTCCTGTCGCAGCCTGCGAGATAAATCTTAATTTAATAAAAGAATAATTATTGTTTTTTCTCTTCAGCTTTCTTCTTAGTTCCTTGCGCGACAGCTTTCTTAGTTACTTTTTTCACAGGCTTTTGTTTCAAATCTGCTTTCCTTTTCTTCTTCTGCCTTTCTGCTGCTTGTTTTGGTTTTTTATCCGTTATCTCAATTCCCAGCTGCTTGAAGGCAGTTTTTACTTCGTCATGGCTTCCTGTCTTAAGCTCTATCTTTTCGCCTGTTGGTATAAGATGGGATTGGTTTACTTCTCTTCTCCTTGTTTCCCCATCAATTAGAACTCTGTATCCTTTCTTTTCAATTACTACACATTTCTTGCCTGCGTCTCTGCCTGCAATCTTCACGCATATGCTTCCTTTTTCCATTCTTGTTCCTCCCCTTTGTAGGTCGTTGCCGTTTCCTACGAGGTAACTGTTTGTATGATTGTCTTTCTCATGCACTTTGTGCAGAGCTTGCCGCCATAAGGTC
>JAHWHO010000112.1 GCA_019323255.1 Candidatus Woesearchaeota archaeon | reverse complement strand
TCTAAAGAAACCAGTTTATACTTTCCACCATATTCCAATTCAATGATGGCACAGTCTCCCAACCTTGCAAATTCCCGCTTCAGGACTTCCCTGAAGAACGTACTTATGATTCCGCCATGGGTAATAACTGCTATCGTGGCATTCTTTGAAGTTATTTCGTCAAATGTTTTTTTCACTCTTTCTTTGAAATCTTCATAGCTTTCGGAGTTCTTGACATTATGACGGCATTTGTCTTTCGATATTTTCTCGAACTCTTCGGGAAATTTTTGTTTCGCTTCCTCCTTTGTTAAGCCTGTTAGAACTCCATAGTTGTTTCTTTCTCTAAGATTCTGGATGATCTCAATCGGAACATTTAGCTTCCGGCTTAATATCTCGGCAGTCTCTTTTGCACGAAATCGTGGACTGCTCAATATTGCATTGATGCCAGTAAGTTTGTTCGCAAGCTCTTCTGCCTGCTTCCTGCCTCTTTCTGTGAGGTGGTCGTCATAATCCCCGCCAAACCGGTCTTCTACATCACCGGTTGTCTCTCCGTGCCTTACCAGGTATATTTTCATGCAGATCAAACAGGGCGTTTCATTTATTATTTTTGCGCAAAACTTTATAAACTTCCATTATCGAATCGTCGCTATGGTCTTGGACAAGCTTGGAAACTCTCTGAAGAGCACTCTTCAGAAGATCACGAAATCGCTTTTCATAGATGAGAAGCTGGTTAATGAGCTAGTCAAAGACATACAGAGAGCTTTGCTTCAGTCCGATGTGAATGTAAAACTTGTTCTTGAACTGACAAACAAGATCAAGCAAAGAATCCTGAAAGAGGAAACTCCGGGCGCTTTAACAAAGAAAGAGCATCTTGTTAATGTTGTCTATGAGGAATTAACTAAATTCCTTGGCGGAGAAAAATCAGACATTAAGTTTGGAGAGAAGCTGCCGAATAAGATTATGCTGATTGGCCTCTACGCTTCGGGCAAGACGACTCATTGCGGGAAGCTCGCAAAGTATTTCCAGAAGCGTGGAAGAAAAGTCGCTTTAGTCGGTCTTGATGTTCATCGTCCTGCAGCTATGGACCAGATACAGCAGCTTGGCAAGCAGATTAATGTCCCTGTCTTTATCGACAGGAAGGAAAAGGATCCTGTTAAGATCTATAAGAAGTTTGAGGACGAATACAAGAAATATGATCTTCTTATTGTTGACACTGCAGGCCGTGATGCATTAAGCACGGAGTTAATCGACGAGCTGAAGGCTGTTCATAAAATTGTAAAGCCTGATGAGACTCTGCTGGTTATCTCTGCAGATATCGGCCAGGCCGCGCAGAAGCAGGCGCAGACTTTCCATGAAGCAGCAAACATTACTGGTGTTATCGTCACTAAAATGGATGGCACTGCAAAAGGCGGCGGCGCTTTGTCTGCATGTGCTGTTACTGATGCTCCAATCAAGTTCATCGGCGTTGGAGAAAAGATGGACGATCTTGAGTCGTTTAACCCTAAAGGTTTCGTCGGAAGGTTGCTTGGGATGGGCGACATTGAAGCGCTTTTGGAAAAAGCCAAAGAGGCCATCACTGAAACTGACGCAAAGGATATGGAGAAGAAACTTCTGAAAGGCGAATTCAATCTTATTGATCTTTACACGCAGATGGAAGCGATGTCTAAGATGGGTCCTTTGGGCAAAGTCATGGAAATGATTCCCGGCCTTGGACAGTTGTCTCTTCCGAAAGATATGCTTAAGGTTCAGGAAGCGAAGCTGAAGAAGTGGAAGCATGCGATGAACAGCATGACTAAAGCCGAGCTTGAGAATCCTGACATTATTGATTCAAACAGGATTGACAGGATCAGCAAAGGCAGCGGCATCTCAACATCTGATATCCGCGAACTGCTGAAGCAGTACAAGCAGTCTAAGAAGATGATCAAGATGCTTAAAGGGGAGAATCCTGAAAAGATGATGAAGAAACTGCAGAGAAAGACAGGGCATAAGCTGAAGTTCTAGCGCTTGAACGGGTTTATTGCTTTTATTCTCGAATCTTTGAAGTCTTTCACATTTTCTGTGTAGATCGTGTATACTTGGTTTTCTAGCATTGTTGCGATTAGTATCGCATCCCAGAAGTGTACTTTAGTGCTTAGTTCTATTGCTGCAAGCAAGGTTTTACCGCCGTAATGCAGTTTAGTGACGTTTTTGCAATCAATAATAAGCTTGATTATATCGTAAGCCTCTTTTATCGTGATAGGGTTTCCCATTTTCAGTGTAATTGTGTTGTAGAACTCTGCGAGATTCTGTACGCAGATTATTGATTCAGTTTCAAGTATTTCTGTTAGTAATTGTTCTGCAATATCATGTTTTCTTGCATCAGAGCTATCAAACGCATATACCAAAATGTTTGAGTCTAGGATAAATCTAGTGTCGGTCATATAGCTCAGACCTGTGTTTGATCAGTATCTTTCCCATCTTCCACCCTCTTTTCATCAGGAATTTCAGTCTGTTTTTGATTCTCTCTTGTTCTTCATCCTCGAGCATTTTTCTTGTCGCTTCTGTTATCGCTTGCCCCAACGCGCCCTTCCCGCTAACTCTTTCCCTTAATTTCTTCTCAACTTCATCGTCCATCACGAAGGTTATCGTTCCCATTGATATACTTACAATTTTGATATATTTAAATGTATTGGTGTTGTAAATAAAAGTCCCGCAAATAATTCTTTAGGTAGCTTTTAATATTTGCAAGAAATTACTGCCGGTCATGAAATATTTGATTATGTTACTTTTGTTTTTTGTTGGTTGTACGACAATAGATCCTAATGTTCAGTCTGATTCTAGTATAGATGGGATTGCGATTAATGTTAGCAGCATAGATCCAGAATACAAAGTCACAGAGGCAGATTGTTACAATACTGTTAAAGCACATATGACTCAAGGTTTTGACTTTGATTTTAATCAGTTGATTTTCAGCAGGATGAAATGTAATCTGGCGCCTGCCCATTACGTACAATTTGAAGCGGAAGGAAGAACTACTGCCAATGAGCCATTTTATGTTCATTTTTTTGCTGCTGGCGGGTCTGGTGGACAAGGGGGAGCTTCTAAATGTCTGATCATAGATGGTGAGCGAGTAGTTTCAGATTCAATAAGGTACTCAACACAAGAGACTGGAGAAGGCTGTAAATGGGTATAATTTTTGTGACAATCTTTAGAAAAATTATTGTGTTCACTAACAATTAACTTTTTAAACAACCTGTTTCTATTGAATCACAATTGGGCCCTTAGCTCAGCCTGGTAGAGCATTCGGCTCTTATTGGGACTTGCGTCTCAAAAGAAACCGAAGGGTCGGGGGTTCGAAGCCCTC
>JAHWHO010000111.1 GCA_019323255.1 Candidatus Woesearchaeota archaeon | reverse complement strand
TAAAGGACAGCGTCATCAAGCCTCATTATATTTTCACGATTCATAAAAGTCTCATAAAAAAGAGCTTATTCTCGCTAAACGCAAAGAAAAGAAAACTTGTTTACGATGTTCTTGTGCAAAAATTAAGTGCAATATTGTCTAAGTAAAAAGAGAATTATGGTTGATTTCAACTTTTTCCAATACTCTTTTATACTCTTTATTCTTTCAGATCATTTATGTGGGATGAATTGTTGGATGACAGAAGACTTGCTTCGTTTAGAGAAAGTTTTACTGAATATCTCATAGCCAATATTGAATCAGGTATTTCTATTGATGACTATGTGCACAGTGGTGAATTCAAAGAGCTGAATGCACAAGTGAGCGGTCTTGGTCCTGCTTATTTGGGTCTTGTTGTTCAGCGATTATTAGCTGCTGAGAAGATCAAATATGAGAATGGAAAGTATGTGAACGGTCCTGATGGCGGCCTTAATAGTTCTCGCGATGAAGTCTTAACTCCTGAGCAAAAGAAAGACTTCGTGAGACTTTTGGATTCTGGGTTTATGCCTGGCGAAGACGGTCGTGATTTGTGAACTCTTCTATCATTTATGCCGTCCTCGCTTATCAACAACTTCTAATCTTTTCAGGACATCGTCATGCTCATATGCAGACAGGAAAGCATTCCAAACGCGCTCAAAGATCTCATGGTGCGCACTTTCCAATGCGCGTTTAAACAATCTCAGGTCGACTGCCTTATCTTCTGGTTTACAGGAGAAAAAGCTCAGTCCAAAATCTATTAGGTATATTTTGTCCTTTACGATCATGTTTGATGTGGTCAGGTCGTAGTGAACGATATCTGCTGCGTGCATCTTGCTGATCAATTCGCCCAATTCTCTACCATACCCCATCACATCTTCTGCAATGACATCTTTGAGCTTTGCGCCAGCAACAAAGCTCATCTTAATCTTCATTTCCTTGTCAGACATACTCCGCAAAGCAGGACATAGCACTTCGATCTCTGCGAGCTTGCTTAGCACTTTTGCTTCCCGTCTTGTCCTGAACTGTCTTAGCGCTTTATCGAGCTCTGGAACCCTGTAGCTCTTGCTAGTTCTTTCTTTTATTATCTCTTCTCCGTCCCTGTACAGTTTTGCTTCTGCACCTTGCGCGATGAGTTCCATCTGACTTTGACTTATTGCCTACTTTAAAAAAGTTATCATTTATAAGTAGGAAAATTTAAATAAGGCGCATATGCTCTGGCCTCTATGAAGTCAAGGTATTTTAATCTGCCAAAAAAGCGTGGATCATCTATAACGACGGGATTGCCTAAGCTCCCGCATATGGCTTATGGTCCTAGAAAGAAAAATCGAAAGCCAAAATGCGATGAACAGCTTAGCCTTGTAGAATACGCCGGCATTGCTGATCCTGTGTTCAGGCGGACGATGGGCGAATTATCTCCTCTGGACAAGATTATCCTTCTGCTTCTCGCAGCAACATTTACGAACGGATGTCAGATAACACGGCAGGGCGACAGCATACAGGACCACGTGCTTGCTATTCATGAGCATCCCAATCAGAATTCTGCGAAGATCTCCTGTTCTTCCTATATGGAGGGCCTCAAACTGCTTGACGACCAGTTCCAGACTCCTGAAGAGGCAAAGTTTGAGCAGGAATTTCCTGGACTGAACTTGCAGGGCTCGCCTCACCAATTGACTGCAGGAAATATTGATCCGCTCAGGTCTGCAGTCAGCCTGCTTCCAAAGGATACCGTCGATAAACTGCAGGGTCTCGATCTTTATATCATGATTAAAGGGGATTTTGAGAATAAATTTGTGGAGTTTGAGAACCAGAACGGCTTCTATGATGGTGAATCAATTCTGCTTCACCGTGTTTCCTCGACAATTTTCCACGAGTTCGGCCATGCTATCCAGGACAGGGCTTTATCTGAAGAGCAACGAACCGAGTTTAATGAAAGATGGAATAGTATTCAGATTAACGGCCGCAGTTTAGCGGAGTTATATGGCTGTCTTCTGAAGCCCGGCTCGAGCGATCTCTGGGCAGATGGGACAGACGGGCCGAGACATGGATTCTGCAGGGCATACGGGTCCCTCAACCAGAGGGAAGATGTAGCGACGACTATGGCTCTGGCCTGCAGTAATACAGACGCGATGATAGTTCCACAAGACGGTTATGAAATCATGCTCCAAAAAGTAGGCCTTTTGAAAGAGTTTGGTTTTATCACAGCGCAGCAGTATGATCATTTTGTGCTGATGAACTCTTTGAATTCGCATAACTTAGACTCTTTGTTGTCTTATCTGGACTATCCTAACCAGGCTATTTTGCATTGCATATGGGACCAGTTTACTCAAGCCCAGGAGCACACGCCCGGGCAGAGGCAGTATGTGATAGATAATATTGTCCTGAATAAGAATGCTTCAGTTGATGCTAAAACCCGGGCGGTTTATTTTCTCCAGTCTACCGCAGGAGAGATTGAGGGTGAAACTGCAGCAGTTGCTTCGCTTCTTCATTCTGGTGAATGTGCCTTAAGCACAACATCGTATCTTGCGGATCATGATTCAGAAGGGGTTTATTTTGATGACGTCCTTGCCTGCTCTGACTCAGATGATATATTTGTTCTTTGGAATATCATACGGTATATCGCGAACCAGAAAGGATTTTATGCCGATAAAGTGACTGAAGTTCGGGACCGGCTTGTTGAAATGAAAAATAAGCCGGCGGGTTTTCCATCTGATGATTACTGCACTTTTGTAGACTATGCTATTAGTTTTGCAGAGAACTATCTTGGAGAATAGATCAGGCTTCTTTTGGAGGCAACAGCAAGTTAATTCCTTTCTTTGCTCTTTCCTCGCTGACTAAAGTGATCATCCTTATATCGAATATTCCTATTGGGTGGAATTTCTTGAGGACCTTCACTGCATCTCCCTGCATTTTCCTGCCGATTACATCTCTTACAAGCTCATCGAATGTTACACTGGAAGCATATTTTGCAAGGTATGCCTGGACATATTTCCTCATTGCAGTCAGGACACTGTTCGTTGTCTTGCCTCTTGTAACTATGATCGGCTTCAGTCTTGCCAATTTGCCATCCTTTGTCTTTACTACAAAAGAATCGTCGATTTTTTCCCTGTTTCTCCTGACAAGCCTTTTCACAGCCGCCGGCAATAGTTTGTATCCGGTTACTTCTGTGAAGTATTTGCCATCTGAAAAAGAAGTTAGTTTGAGGTTTATTGATTGATTTTGTTTTGTAGGATCGCCTGTCACAGTCATCAGGCTTGTTTTCATTATTCTGCCTTTTGCTGCTTCAGGTTCTGCGAGCAGTATTTCACCTGCCGGCGCCTCGTTGAATATTTTAGGAGCGACTATGTTGTACCATTTCTTCTTCACAACTTTGCTCTTTGTCTTCTTGATAATCTTCTTAGCCATGTATGCTCAACTCCTAATATCTCCTTTATAAAGGTTTTGTTTCAGCTCAGTGGCTGAGTGCCCCGCATAACGATATCCATTGCTTTGCATGCGTCAAAATCGAATAATAAAAAGGTTCCGTTAAAATCTCTAAATATTTATTAACTTGAGTGATCATGCCGGTCTGATGACAAACAAGGATATTCATTCGCTTCCAGTGCTGACTGATGATAATAAAAGGGCATATTTGCATGAGGTGGGAAAAAAGCCTATGGACGCAGAGATTTTGCTCTTGTGCGAAGATCCTTTATTGTATCGAATGCTTTTGTTTAAGGTTGCTTGGATCGCGCAGGAAAATTATGGCTTACTGGATCTCCACAATATTAGAACTGGTGCTATGTTATCATATGGTGCGTTGCATTTTCAAAGCAAAGCAGATAACTTTAATGCGAGCCAGAACGGTTCACCGCAGTCCTGTCTGCCTAGATTTTCTCGTGAAGGTTTCGACGAATTAGTGAAGAATCATCGTTTATCAGAGATTGAATCCTGGCTGTCCCGCATTTCGGATACTAATCCAAACCTTTTTTGTGTTGTAGAACAAGAATTGTTCAGATCAGAAGATGATTATAAAGTTAATACTGAAAGGCAAACGTCCATGAAGTATTTAGGCTGTGTTTGGACTTATGCGGGCTTAACTTGCAGTCTAGGCAGTTCTGCGATGCTGCCTTCTGATGTTCTTGACAAAGGGTTAGAAGAAATATTTGTGGTGTAAACAATCAAACATCCAACTCCTTAACTTCTTTCGCATGCGATAATATGAACTCTTTCCTCGGCTCTACTTCATCGCCCATGAGCATTCTAAACACTTCGTCTGCTGCGACTGCGTCATCTACTGTGACTTGTTTCAGCGTCCTCGTCGCCGGATCCATTGTTGTCTCCCATAGCTGGTCGGGGTTCATCTCTCCAAGTCCTTTGTACCGCTGTATGTTCGCATCCTCACCAAGTTCTTTGAGCGCCTGCTCTTTCTCTGCATCATTGAATGCATAAATGAACTTCTTTCCTTTGCTGATTTTGTACAGTGGCGGTTGTGCGATGTAGATGTTTCCATTCTCTACTAATTGCGGCATTACTCTGTAGAAGAACGTAAGCAATAAGCAGTCGATATGGTTTCCATCGACATCTGCGTCTGTCATTATGATTATTTTTCCGTATCTTAATTTAGAAAGGTCAAACTCATCTCCGATGCTTGTCCCAATTGCCGTGATCATTGTGCCGATTTCTGCATTTTTCAGGACTTTGATCAGTCTTGCTTTCTCGACATTGAGGATTTTTCCTCTTAGCGGCAGTATTGCCTGGAATTCCCTGTTTCTTCCTGTTCGCGCGCTATTATGCACAAACACGCCGGATGCAAGAGCAAAATTATGCGTTTCCGGCACCTCAAGGTCATAAACGTCAGCATGTTTTCCAGTCCATTGAATCTCTTTTATCTTATGATTATAGCAAGCGACAGCTTCTCTAATCCTGCTGTCGTGTCCCTCGAAGAACCTGTTTGCAAAGGTCTCATAGGATAATACGTTTTTGTTGTTTAGGCATTTACGCCATTTCTCAAATTCACTCTCATTCACTTGTCCGATTTCTTCATAAATCGTTCTCAAAAGGCCCATAGTATTGGCATAATAGGTTTTATCATATGCTTTTCTCCTCTTGCTTCTAAATTCTTGTGTCCATTGTTTTTTGGTTTGTTCTTTTCTCCACTTAAGGAGGTTTTCATCACGCCATTGAGTCCTAGCTTTTTCAGATAGCTCCTTTTTCTTCTCGGGATGTAATTCAAAAAATCTTGATGTTCGTTTGGACTGTTTTTTTCTATTCTCTGCGTCTGACCAGTATTCTCTTTGTGCTTTTAACAATCGAACGCCGGACTCTCGCCTGTATTCAGGACTACCATGGTAAAAGGTTAAGAACTTGTTGACCATAAACTCTTTGTAATCTTTATTCCCCCATTGTTTTTTGGCCCTTTCACTTAATTTCGACCTAATAGCTAGAATGCTTTTTCTTACCTTTTCTCTGAATTCTGGAGTTCTACGAATATCTCTTAGTTTTCGTCTTACTTCTGGCCGGTTTAACGTTTTATGCGCGTGCTTTCTATGAATTGCAAGATGCTCATCTTTACTCAACCTACAGATATTTACAGGATTATTATTTCGTTTGTTAAAGTCGATATGATGTCGATCTCCCGATTCATCAATATATGCTCCATTTCTTAAATTATAGTCATCTGCTAATTTATGCGTGTAAACCCATTTTTCTTCCCCAGGACAATAACTAAGTTCATAATCCTCAATTTTCC
>JAHWHO010000110.1 GCA_019323255.1 Candidatus Woesearchaeota archaeon | reverse complement strand
TCTTCAGGAGTGCATGCTTCATTCTCAAGCACGTTGATCTTTGTTGCAGCGGAAACCTGCTCGTTCTTGTAGAATACATCGATTCTTACAACATGCTCGCCAGGCTCGGCGCACTCAGGAAGCCTCAAGTAAAGGTCCTCAGTCTCTTCTTCTTCACCGTATTCGATCTCATCTATATAATCAGAAGCGCTGATCCCGAAATCAGGAACAGATAATGTGACCTTCACGTCATCCTCATCCTTCTCGCCATCGTTCTGGACACGCACAGAAGCAAGCAAAGCTCTTCCAGCTTCTATGTTCCCTGATGGAGTCAGGATTGCGTCTTCGATTGAAAGCTTGTGACGAGGCACATCAACCTTTAGGTTGTAGTCTCTGGTTGTCTCCCAGCTGTCCCTGTCTGAGATTTTAACACGAAGCAAATACTCGTCTTCATCAAGATCATCCGGAAGCTTCAGCTTCATGCGCTTAATATACATCACGCCAGCATCAAGGTCGAAAGGACCAAGAGAAGCACGTACAGGGTTGTCGATTGAGTACTCGTAGCCCTTGATAGACGCTTCGATCTCAATGTCCTTGACATCTTCGACAGCGCGCAACTGGAACTCCAATTCGAGCTCCTGGCCGCGCTCAAAGCTCACCTGGGACCATTCCCAAGGATGAATATCAACATCATCAATTTGCGTACGCTCAATATCCACACCCACCCATTCAGTTTGAGCAAATGCAATAGAACTGAGCAAAATCAAAGCGCCGAATAGCACTATTAAGCTTTTAGATCTCATCAACTATCCCCCCGATAAATCCACATAATTTCAACATGTTACCACGCAGGAAGAGTATCTCCTATTTAAGGATTTCTATACGTCAGTATTCAAGAGTAGCAAAAACCTATTCTGGGTTGGAGTAGTGAAAACTTATAAACCTAACGAAACCTTTTAAAAACAACAAAGGGCAGAAGACAGACATGATACGCCAGCCAATAGTAGCGATAATGGGTCATGTAGACCACGGCAAGACTTTGCTATTAGATAGTATAAGGGGCACAGCAGTCCAGGCAAAAGAGGCAGGCGGGATCACACAGGCAATCGGAGCAAGCATAATCCCATTAGATGTGATAAAGAAAGTGTGCGGGGATTTGCTTAAGGGGCAGACAGTCACAATACCCGGCCTCCTATTTATTGATACGCCAGGGCATGCAGCATTCACAAATCTTCGAAAAAGGGGCGGCAACTTAGCAGATATGGCAATACTGGTCATAGACATCAATGATGGAGTCATGCCGCAGACAAAAGAAAGCATAGAAATTCTCAAGCAGTACAAAACACCATTCATAATTGCGGCAAACAAGATAGACGTACTAGAAGGGTGGCAGACAAAAAAAGGGAAAATATTGAAGACGATATCAGAGCAAAGCCCAGAAGTGCAAAGGATGCTTGATACTAAACTATACGAACTCGTAGGACAAATATACGACTTAGATCTGCAAGCAGACAGGTTTGACAGAGTTTCTGATTTCACGAAACAAGCAGCAATAGTACCAGTCAGCGCGAAAACAGGCGAGGGCATACCGGAACTTCTAATGCTGTTAACGGGGCTTGCACAGAAATACCTGGAACAGAATCTCAAGACTGACGTCAAAGGGCCTGCAAAAGGAACAATACTTGAGGTAAAGGAACAGAAAGGGCTCGGAACAGTCATGGACGTGATAATATACGACGGCACGCTCAAGGCAAGCGACACGATAATCATAGGAACACTGCAAGAGCCGATTACAGCCAAAGTAAAAGCACTGCTTGAACCTGAAGCGCTCGCAGAAATGAGAGAAAGCAGAAGCAAATTCAAGCCGGTTAAGCAGGCCACAGCATCGACAGGCGTCAGGATAGTCGCGCCAGGAACAGAAGAAGCAATCGCCGGAATGCCATTGCTGAAAGTAGACAACAATGAGGCAGAACTAAAAGAACAGCTCAAAAGCGAAGTTGAGCAGATAACAGCGACAGACCCTGAAGGAGTCATGGTCAAAGCAGACTCGCTCGGAAGCCTCGAGGCGCTGATCACACTGTTAAGAGAACACGGCGTACAGATAAGAAAAGCAAGCATCGGGCCGATAACAAAAAAAGACATCAGTGATGTAGAAACAACAAAAGACCCGCTGCAGAGAGCCATACTTGGATTCAATATTCCCAAACCGCAAGCGGATGTCAAAATAATAACAAGCGATGTAATCTACAGGCTTATCGAGGAATATGACAAATGGGAAGAAGCAGAACAGCAAAAGATTGAACTAAAGAACCTGGCACAACTGACAAGACCATGCAAGATACAACTGCTTAAAGGATATGTCTTCAGGCAGAGCAATCCCGCAATAGCAGGAGTAGAAGTGCTCGCAGGAACACTAAAAGCAAACACGCCGCTGATGAAAAACGGCAAGGAGCTGACGAGAACAAAAGGAATACAACTCGAACAGGAAAATGTGGATCAGGCAGAGAAAGGAAAGAAAGTCGCAGTCAGCATGCCAAACATAATTATTGGAAGACAGGTGCAGGAAGGCGATGTTCTTTACAGCATGATAACTGAAGATGAGTTCAGAAAATACAAAGAATACAAACAACATCTCTCTGAAGAAGAAAAAGGACTGCTAAGAGAAATAGCAGAAATAATGAGGGCGGACAATCCAGTCTGGGGCGTATGAACTTCTTGAAATCAAAAGAGCGGAAACAATTTGTGAATGCGATAGAGAAACAATGGGGCAGCTGCCCAGAACTTATCAGAACACACTGTCTAGTAAGATCAGGAAAGGACAGGATATATCTAGTGAACACAGAATATGATACTGTGGATCTCAATGGAATCAGGATCAATAATGTCGGGCTGTATATTGCTGAACAAAAAGGAGAATTAAGGCTGTCAATAGAAGGATCACAACTTGTCGGTCCTCAGGCTACGAAGAATGTTCTTGAGATCGATGATGAGTTAAGAAAGCAATGGTTCATGGGAGAAGACCTGCACATAAACAAAGAGTTTGAAGGATTCGTAATACTAAAACACGGCAAGGATTACATCGGCAGCGGCAAGTTCAAAGAAGGAAAGATCCTGAATTTTGTTCCAAAGACGAGAAGGCTCGCAGAGACACACTGACTACTGCGAAGTAGGAAAGTTTTTATAATTGAGCATGCAGCAAATTCTCATGGGGGTCAAAGAACTACAAACAGATTTAGAAAAATCAATGTTCGACTACTTATTTACAAAACTTGACCCAAACGACAGAACGCTAGATGTTGAAACATTCATCAGGCAAGATGCAGCAAAATATGCACAAGCTGTAGTCGCAGTTGCAAACCAACGCAAAAACGGCCAACAATACCCACTGCTTATTCTCGACAAATACAGCTCGGGCGTAGAACTCGGATCAGAAGTAATAGGCGTAGGCGGCGAAGCAATAATAATAGACGGCAGAATAAACTGGCAAGACGTGCCGCGAGATGTGCTCGTAGGAATCAAAGCGCAAGAGATAGCAAGACAAGAAGGCAGGGGACTAAACCAAATAAAAAAGGTAGCAAGGCCAAAAGCAGAAAGCCTGCTAACACAGATGGACGGCGCCCGTTATGAGCAGGAAAAAGAACGCCTCATCGCACAAGTAATCGACAGGTTCCCAGAGGGTGCATGCGCAATAAAAATACCCAAACCCGGCGGTGTAAAAACTGACAGAGAGACACGAGGCAGGGCGCTTGCAGGACTTAACCAGAGAGGACTGCTATGCCATCTAGTTAATGCACAGAGCAGAGGAAAAGAGATAGTTGTCATGCAGCGTGTAAAAGACGTAGTGCATTTCAGCGACGTACCACGCAAGTTCAGCATTGATCAAATACTCGACATGTGGTGTACAGCGGCAGAAGCGCTCGCATTCTGTCACACTAATAATATCATACACAGAGACATAAAACCAGAAAACTTACTCATTAACGGAGACATATTTGTGGCAGACCTTGGACTCATGAGACTGCACAATGTAAACAGATACCACATCGACGAAGAGACAAGCATGAGATCGATAAATTTAGCATCACATATACTTGGAACACCAATATACAACCCGCCTGAAGCACTCGGCGGAGCGACAAAAAGCACAGGAAAATCAGATGTGTACCAATTAACTGCAGCATTCTATGAACTCATAACAGGACTGCTGCCAAACCAGCCCAGCAGAGGTAAAGACTCAAATGCAATGATGATAAACACATTAGCAAACTTCAATGGGACTGGAGACAGGCTCGTATCAATATTCAAAGCAGGCGACCAGAAAATCTATTCTGAATTTAGGGGAAAAAGACTGGAAGGAGACAGGCGATTCACGGTCGTAAATGCAAAACTTGACTTCATTGAACGCATGATCGCCTATGGAATGCAGCCAAGAACGGAAAACAGACCGACAATGGGACAATATGCAGCAGACCTGGCCCAAATGAAAGAAGGCTTTATGCCCGAAAATCTTGAGAGGGCAATTAAGCAAAGCGGACTTAAACCAGAAGAATACAAAGAAACCGTTTTTGACTTTAACAGAAGCCTCGATGATATCGCACACTTACCCCAGAGTCCATAACCTGTCCCCAATATAATGGACATTTCTCAAAACTTTTCCTGAATCAGAAGCGCGAAGATCC
>JAHWHO010000109.1 GCA_019323255.1 Candidatus Woesearchaeota archaeon | reverse complement strand
ATTTGTAGGGTGGCGGCTTGCCCCACCGACATCATCTTGCCCCCAAACGGCAAAGCCGAGGAATCTAATAGAATAAGTCATCGCGAGGTCGGAACGGCCGCCGCAATCTCCCTAATCTAACACTTCACCAGAATCTTCTCTCAAAGTGACAAACAGTTGTCACACCCCAGGGAAAATGTGCATTTTTGACTTCTACATTCTGTCGGTTTGCACCGATAATAACTACGTTGGAAATGGCGTGAGTTCCAAATTGTCCTGAGTCACTAAACGCGGATTGACAATTTGCACTGCCACCCTGACAGATGGTGAAGTCACCATAATTGACGACACACCTTCATATTGCTCTAACACCTGTGATTATAATGACTTGCGAACGTAGTCCTATAATAATGTTTTTCTAGGCATAGTATTTGCAGCATCTACGCCAAACTGTAAGTGATCGGCAAGGATTGCCGAGAGCGTGCTTCCACACCACTCTTTAAGGTTTCCAAACCGATTTGAAGAACAAGGTCACATAGTCTCTATTCTCGAAAGGATTGAACAATGGGACGAAACGAAAAGACCTCGAAAAAGCTCGCCACGAAGGCGTCCAAGCTCCTCAGTAACCCAAAGACTCCCAGGGCAGTCAAAAGCGTCGCAGCATCCGCCCTAACACAGGTTCCCGATAGAACAGGTAGGAAAAAATATTAGTTCAAAAACGCGGCATGAAAACCAGGTCTTTTCTACGACGCAACCAACTTCCGGTCATCCTTTATGCGATCAAAGGTGCTTGGAAGATTTGGTCTACTCTTATATCGCACGGGTACCTCAAAAGAGGGACAGTCAAGGCTGGTTATTCTTGGCTATCCACTAAAGAGGCGTACTCACACAAAATATAGTGAAGGAATTCATCTTATTAAGGGAATGGGCACATGCTCGAACAAATTAAGGAACTGGAAAAGAAACTCGATCAAATTCGTAAGGACAACAGCATTCTCGAAATAGCAAAGTCGGTTGAAGGATTAGAGATTGCGATATCAAACACAGTTGTCTTGTGTGATGCGCTGCTTGCCTTTTACAGTCAAGATAACTCTTCATATTTTCCACAATGCATTTCAGCGGAAATTGCTGATCATGTGCGAAACGGAAACGCCCAATTGAATGTGTTGATTACAAAAAAAGACGCTTCGAAAGGTCAAGAACTGCAACAAAACCTCGACAAACTCTATGCCTTATGCTTGCAGAGTGGAATTCTTAGTTTTGGTTTAGATAGTAAGAAGTTGACTCTTGTTGTCGATGATGCCAAAAGAGAAAGTCAGTATCTGGCAAGCAAAGTAGCTGAAGTAGCAAGAAATCTTGACGAAAGCAGTAATAAAATTCAGGACATGATTGAGACATGGAAAAAAGAGCAGGGCGTTTTCGAACAGTCCGAACTGAAGAAAATATCTGGCAAATCGAGCAGTACCATAGTAGAAATCGAGAAACTAACTGAGGAGCTTCGAGGAATAGCCAGTAAAAATCGTGAAGTATTGGATTCATACATAACTGACGCTGTCGCATTAAAAGACCGTCTTACACAGACCGAGCAAACCGTGAAAGGTGAGGGTGAGGGGATTTCGAATCTGCTTGAAGAAGCGAATAGGATTTTGATAAACATACAGGAAGAACAAAGTAAGAGCAAAGCTGCCAAAGAATCTATCGAGAAGAGTCATGAGAATCTCAAGAATGAGATACAGGCCAAGCTCAGCAATGCTGATGAAACTCTCTCCCAGATAAGTGGAAAGCACCAAACAGCAAATGAGGTCGTGACTGCAATCCAAGAGAAAGCGGTTCAAAATGCTAAACTCCTAAAAGAGTCCACGGATAAATTAGTGGCTGATATACAAAAAGAACGTGACGATGCAATTGCTTTGCTTGAGAGAATAAAGAAAGATGCGGCCAGTACAAAGCTCATTGCTGATACGGCCGATGAAAAAGACAAAAAGGTGGGCGAGTATGAGGAACAACTAAAGCAATTGACTACTGAGTATGAGCAGTTGAATCAGAAAATTGAAAACCTCTTACCGGGAGCTACCAGTGCAGGCTTAGCCAGTGCCTGCAAAGATCGCAAAGACAGCTTTAAGACACCAAAGATGTCTTGGACTATTGTACACATTGTTTCTGTTGCCTTCCTCATAGGCGTTGGTTGTTGGGTACTTGCGGTTACGAAGATAAATAGCTTCCAAGAACTGATATTCTTCATTCTAGAGCGATCTCCTATAATAGCCGCGATCGTTCTGTTGGAGGAATTTGCCAGACGAAACCGCAACATCGCATTTCGCCTTGAAGAGGATTACGGGTACAAAGAAGTTCTGGCAAGTTCCTTTGAGGGATACAAGAAGCAAATGTTAGAAATCGACGAAAAGGCAACCCCCGCAGTATCAACGT
>JAHWHO010000108.1 GCA_019323255.1 Candidatus Woesearchaeota archaeon | reverse complement strand
TTCCCATTTACTTTGACGCGGCCCTGGCGTATCAGGTCTTCGCATCTTCTTCTGCTTGCTATTCCTGCCTGCGCGAGTATCTTCTGTATCCTGTCCATCGCAGTATCTGTTTTTGACAATGTTTTTATACTTTTGTTATTGCTTCGGTTTTATGATTGATGTTGTATTTCCGGATGGCAACGAGCAGGAGTTTATCAGGATAGCGAAGCGTCTCGGCTACAAGTCATTAATCTTTGTTTACGAAGACAAAAAGAAGATTGGGAAAATATCTTCAGATTTTCTTTTCAAACAGGCCGTGCTTTGTGCGCCAAACAAGGTGCGGGACATGAAGCTTCTTGCATTCTGCAAAGGCTCAGCGAGGGCAAGAGAGGCTATTGAGCGTTCTGCCAGCATGATTTTCGGCATGGAGGACGAGCAGAAAGACAGTTTGCACTACCGCCGTTCCGGATTGAATCAGGTTCTTTGCAAGCTCGCTAAGTCTAAAGATGTTGCCATTGGCTTTGATTTCAATTCAGTGCTCATGTCCAGAAGAAAAGCAAGGGCAGTAATCATTGGCCGCATGATGCAGAATATCGTTTTGTGCAGGAAATACAAGCTGAAGATGCTTATTGCAAGCTTTGCTAAAACGCCTTACCAGATGCGTTCGCCTTCAGATCTGCGCGCTTTCTTCCATGTTCTTGGCATGCAGCAGGGTGAGGCGAAGCAGGCATTTGGAGTTTTTAAATAGACTCCTCTATATCTATACAAAAAGCTTTATAAAAGAAAGACCCCCTTTATCGTGTTAAGAGAGGTGGGGTTGTGAATAAGAGTCTAGTTGCATTTGCTCTTCTTGTATTGTTAGTGCTAACTGCGTGCGGTGATGAGGCAGTTCCCTGGGTCCCTGTTAATCCTCCTGCCCTGCAGCCTGTAGCGGGCATGCTTAATTACGATTATTATGTTGGCACTGCTGCTGAGAAGAAATACACTTTTGATACTTGTCCTGGCGGTCCCAAACCAGGCGGATCGGGGCTTACTTGCGGCGGTCTCGACTTTTGGTGGTATAGTGAGATTGAAGGCGGTGATCCTGTTGTGTTCAATGAACTCAAATACAGAACATGGCAGCCCGAGCAGCATGGCTGTAACTGGCAGAAGTTTAATCTTGCGATTGCAAAAGGGCCAGTCTATATCACGAACAGGCGCAATGTTGTAAGAACGTGGCAGACTCTTGGCGGTGCTAATTGGGGAAGCGCATGGCATAGTTACCCTCCGGTTGATTTGAGCACTATGGGAATTTCTTTTGGTGTTCTGGATGCTCAGCTCGGAATTTATGATATTGATGCGAGAGATAAAACCTGCACTCGAAGATATGAACTAACGTTCGATTATACTAAGGATCTTGTTGAAAAGTCTGATTCAATTGAGTTGCGGGATAATATTGTTGAGCTAGGCACGATCGCTGAGCTTATTGGCAGTTCAACCGCTCTTTTTGATCTACTCCAAAACAAGGAAACTGTGAGGGTTTTCTCTCCGGACCAGGTCTCTATTGGCTTTGGCACTTACGATCCTGGCTCAATTACTGAATGGAAGATCAACTCTCAGGCGGATTTTGATCAGATGATTTACGCCTGTCTTGATGAGGACAAGAACGGCATTTGTGATTATGGCCGGGCGCAGTTGTGCTATAACATGGGCGGTGATTTTTACAAGGATGTTTGCTGCGGTGTTGATGTGAATGCACCTGTCTGCTCTTATGTCCAGTCGGTCGAAGCTTATTGCGCAGATACTGCTGCGGGTCCTAAGTGGCTTCCTTTGAGGGATGCGATTGGCACTATTGTCGCTGTCGCTGGCACTTGCGGCATTTCTGTTGATGCGATCAGCGACGGTTCTGGATTCAAATTGTGCGGCGGCAGCTCTTTGGATCCTGTGATTGATTCGATAACATCTGAGATTGCAGACGGCACAGTTTTCTCTGTAACTAATACCAAGAATAAGACGCATGATTATGTGTGCGCCAATGATAAGTTTACAGAGTGTGGTGCCCTTGCCCCATTCAGCAGTATTCAGAACGCAGGCATTGG
>JAHWHO010000107.1 GCA_019323255.1 Candidatus Woesearchaeota archaeon | reverse complement strand
TGGCGGAAACATCCCTTTGTACGTGTAAAGTTGTGCTCCTCCGTCAACATCCTTGAAGAGTTTCGGCGCCACAATGGGCTCCTGAAAGTTGAATATATTTAGGTACGGTGCAGCAATTACATCTTTCTTTTCAAACAGCAATGTTTCGAGTGCAAATTCCGGCAGGATCACATCTGAGCTTACGAGCAGGAGATAATCATAGTCCAATCCGAGAAAATAATCCCTAATATAATTCCTATTGTTGAGCTTATGATCGTGTTTAGTTGGTTTCGGGTTTTCAACGGCCGCAAATCCCTGTGATTTTATCCAGCGCACATATGATTCTTCCCCGTTGTTTACAACGAAGATTATGTCTCCAGTGATTGTCTGTGCTTTCAGGGCTTTGGAAAACTCTTCAAAGCAGTATTTATGCGCCTTGCATGTTGGAACCCCAATCAGTATTTTGCTCATATTGGCTCGTTATTTGGTGCTGTTTTTATGTGTTTTGGTCTATTACTGCAAACCTGTCCGTGTCGCACATTACCATCAACAATAATTCGGGATTTATTGCTTTGCGGAAATTATCGATATCCTGCTGTGAGGCCAAACATTTTTTGACCGGGTGGCTGTGCAGCGTGATTATCGGGTCTCCAAAGCACCCTGCGGTCTTCACATGCATTACATCCGCATCTATGATTTCCGGCAGGGTCACATTTTCCACATAATAATTTCTGCCTTTGACCTTGCCATACAGGCACGCTTTTATTTCCCTCTCCTGGTTTCCAAGATATTCCTGCTGCAATTGCGCCAATGTATTGCCTTCAAAGTATATGCTATAATTGCCAACTAGGAGCGTGTTGTTTTGCACAACCTCGCTTCCTATTGTCTGCGATAGAATGTCTGAGAAAAGGAAATAGGAAACCAGCAGGATTATCAATATCCCGCCTATGATGCCAATCAGAACTCTTGGGCTTTTCTCTTCCTCTTCAATTTCTTGGGAGTTCATATTTTTCAGGCTGCTCGCGCTGTTCCGCTTGCTCAATAATCAAAGAGTCATTGATTAGGCGTATTATGCCCTGGACTATTTTGTAATCATCTGCGGGCAGTTCTTCTGCTGCACGCCGAACTCTTACCTGCACGTCTTTCCAGAGTGCTCTCAGTTGCGCACCATGTTTTGCTGCATTCTCGCAGCCTGTGATTGCATTAATGATAGGTGTGAATTCTTCTTTGTTCTGTTTTTTGAATACTTGCCTGAGCGCACTGAACTGGCCGAGTAGTTGGCTGCCCGTCTTGCTCATGCTTCCCCTGAATATTTTCGTGAAGATCTTCCAGATAATTGCAACTGCTATAAACACTACAGCTACGGTCACCAATTGCAATAAAGCAGAAAGGATATCCATGTTTGTTCTGTGTTTTTTTAGCTTTTAAATCTTCCTACGGCTTAAAGTAAGTACTCCGAATATTTTGTATATGCAATCGTACTAACTTTGCTAGAATGCAAGTTCATAACAACAAATAATTTATACGATATGATATTTGCTTTGCAAAAAGAGGAATGGCAAAGATCCAATATGTTAGGAAGCGCGACGGGCGCAAGGAAGAGTTTGACATCTCGAAGATCAGGGAATCTGTTGAGGCCGCTTTTGATGCGCTGGGCATTAATGGGAATAATGCTGCCAAGGTTGCGGACGCTGTTGCTAAGAAGCTTGAGCAGCAGTACGAACCCCCTGTTATACCGACTGTAGAGGATATCGACGATTTGGTGCAGGAGCAGCTTAAGGGCTTTCCGAAAGTGGCGCAGGCTTACCGCGCCTTCAAGCATCGTGATTTCAAGACCTTCCTCGGCATCCGTGATGAGCTTATGCTGAGCTCTAATGCATTGCTCGTGCTTGCAAACAGGTACTTGCTCAAAGATGATTCGGGCAAGGTTATTGAGACTCCTTTGCGGATGTTCAACAGAGTAGCACAGTTTGTCGCCCATGCAGATTCACATTATGAGAAAGGGCTTAGCAGGCGGTCGGAGAAAGTTTTTTTCGATATGATGTCCGGCCTTGAGTTCCTTCCTAATTCTCCTACGCTTATGAATGCCGGCACTGAGCTTGGCCAGTTAAGTGCTTGTTACGTGCTTCCTATCGAGGACAGCCTTGATTCTATTTTTGAGACTTTGAAGGATA
>JAHWHO010000106.1 GCA_019323255.1 Candidatus Woesearchaeota archaeon | reverse complement strand
CGAGCGCTTCTGCCTGTTCCAGGCTTCTCGGAAAGCCGTCAAGTATATTGTTGTCATCCATGTTTGCTTTCATCGCATTGACGACTATGTCTACTGGGACCAGTTCTCCTTCGTGCTGGTATTTTTGGATTTTTTTGCCGAGCTCTGTCCCTTTCGCAACTTCTGCTCGTAGAACATCTCCTGCGCCGATATGCTTTAGTCCGAACTCCTTTGCTATCCTTTTTGCCTGCGTGCCTTTGCCGCTTCCGGCCATTCCGATCATAACTATGTTCATTAACTCACCCGTTCTTGTCCGCCCAGCGTCGTATTTAAACTTTTCTTAGGCAAAACTTTATAAATGCCCCGCAGCCCTGAGATTTCCATATGCCTCTGTAGCATAGTAGCTATTGCGGCGGTTTTGTAAAAACAAGGAGCCTTGTTTTCCGGGAAACCTGTTTCACGAGAACCGCAGGTCGGGGGTGCAACTCCCTCCAGAGGCTTTGCAGCATATTGCGATTATGAGGAAGTCCTGGGGCTTAACTAAGCTAATTCTAACTGGGCAAAAGACTATTGAATCACGTTGGTATAAAACTAAGTATCCGCCCTGGGACAAAATTAAGGCGGGCGAAAGTGTTTATTTTAAGGACTCAGGGAGCCCGGTCACGATTAAGGCAGAAGTCGCAGATGTTAAGCAATTTTCAGATCTGACTCCTGAGCAAGTTAAAAGCACTCTTTACAAGTACGGAAAAAAAGACGGGATTGATGATATTCCTAAATTCTCTAACTTGTTTAAAGACAGAAAATACTGTATCTTGGTCTTTTTGAAGAATCCTCAGAAAGTAATGCCGTTCAATATTGATAAGTCTGGATTTGGCATGATGTCTGCGTGGCTATGTGTTGAGGATGTCAATAAAATAAAGAGAACTAATATTTGATAACCCTTATCCCCTGTACCCCTTCAAAATGCTTCACATTTCGGGTTATTATTTTATTAATTCCGTTAGAAATCAATATCGCCGCAATTATGCAGTCGAATTTGCCAATATTTTTTCCTTGTTTTCTTAGCTTCCAGAATAACTCCGATGCTTTCCTTGACGCTTTGTTGTCTAATGTAAGTGGTCTTACTTCTTTGAAGAAATCCTCATAATACTTGGTCTCTTCTTCGTGCTTTGTTGGATCAATGCCAAAATATATCTCGAGATAATTGATCTGCGTGCTCACCAGCGGCTCATCTATGCTCTCCAGAACTTTCTTAATTGTTGGCTCTCCTTTGAACAGGTCGATGATTGCAGTGGTATCTATTCCTATCATAATCTTTCTTCAAATGATTCGCGTAATGCTTTCATATGCGTTTCTCTTTTTTTCCAGTCGATATTCCGGAGTACGCCGAAAAATCTCATAACGCCTCTCTCGCGATTCTTGAATTGCAGTATGGCATCTGAAAAGCTGTCATTTTCTGATTTAATCGACTTAAGAAATCTATATGCCTCTTCCTTTATCGCGATATTCATACTTGCCATTAGTACTCATAATAGGTACTCATATATAAGTATTTCTGTGATTTCTCCGCTTAACGCGGGTACTACAACCATACAATACGTACATCACCCTTATATCAATTCTACGCCTAATCCTGCCTATGAAAGACAAAGTTTTATTCAACGGTGCTATCCTTGCAATCTTGGTTGTGGGGTTAGTTGGAACTTTAGGCATGGTAAATTCTATGACAGGTGCGCTTGTTCAAAATACTAGCAACCCTGACAGCTATAAGTGTGTTTGCCAGCGTCATGAGTTTGACAGCAGGGGCAATCTGATTAGCTTCAATGAGTGGGAGCAGAGGGTTAAGCGCAGTTCCTGGAATGATCTTTACTGCGAGAATCTTTGTGCTACCCGTGCTACAAGCGGCTTACTGAAGGCCTCGAGAAATGTGAATATCATAGGTTACGCTAAGCCTAGGGGCATGGAAACGGCGGATAATCCGCACTTTATCAGGACTGTTTAGAATATTGCTGATATTGTGACCCATATTTGGATTATCGCGAGCATAGTTTTCATCACGGCAACTAATGCCCTTCCGACTAGTGCAACTTTGGCAGCGCGCCATGCTTTTTTTGAGTTTTTCTTAACTATTAGTTCTCCAATATAAGCGCCTACTACTGCGCCAAGCACCATTCCTATCACTGTGCCGACTATAAACATCAGCGGGCTGAATATTATTGCGCCTACTATCGTCCCTGTTATTGATCCTACTGTTCCTGCTGTGGAAACCCCTTTCGCTTTTGAATGGCCTATGTCAACAACCCATTCCAGTATTTCTCCAAGTATCGCTAATCCGAGAATCACGAGCAATACCTGCCAGCTTATCGTCCAGCTCCATGTTATTAGGTCGTATGCTGCCGCGCCGATGAAGACTGAGAATGTGCCCATTATGCCCATCATCGTGAGCAGTATGCCTACAAATGCAAATAGGATGAAAACAGTTAATCCTATCCAGTGTGCTATCATATGCTGTTAATTATCTGTGCAGTTTTAAATTTTTACCAGATTAAGTGTACTTGGGCTTGTTGCATCTCGTTTGTAAACGCATCTTTCTTTTCCGCTTTGCTTGAAGAGCCAGAATCTTTTTGAATGCCATTCATAATCTACAAAGGTCTCTCTTGGCTGGAATTGCTTGTTTTTGATGTCGAAGCTTATTATTGATGGTTCTACACTTGGAGGCACGACTATCATGTCTTCCGCTTTTGTAAACTCAACAGAATCTGATTTTACCAAGACATATACTTTTGCATCATTATTGCCGATGTTCTTGAATGTTATGTCGAAAGTCTTGGTTACTATTGAAGGACATACAGACTGCCCTGTTTGTCTCACATCCACTACATCCGGCTGGTTGAATATGCCCATCGCGATCAGAATAAGGATTAACGCAGTTATTATACTGATTATTGTGGCAGTTGTAGGCCATTTCATAAAGTTCACTTCTGTTTTCGTGTTATTAATCCTTTTCCTGGTCTAATACGTTTTCTCGTACTGTACATACCATATTTCTAAATATCAGGCTTGCGTATATAAGTACCATGAGAGTAAAACGGTGATGGATGAGCTCCTGTGATGCAGGCGCAAACTCACTGTGGCGCGAAATGGGCCTTGTGCAGAGCGCAACTAAACAAACGATGCTAACGCCTTGACCCGCTCCATCCCGTTTTTTTCCTTCTGCGGCATTACATTAGATACCAGAGATCACTTTTTGTTCTCCAGATAAGCGTGCCTAATCTCGGAAAGGTTCTTCCGATGTCTGCCAAAGCATTTATCACTTTATTATAGCGGGACAATGGGTCTTGTACGTTTTTTTCCAGCGCGGCTTTTAGGTTTTCATAAGAGGTATCCTGACTTTCCCCATAAACATCCGCCAGAACCTGTAATACACGGGGTGACTTTTGGGCATATTTAAGCAATAGCTCTTTTTTTTGCATTAAGCTAGTCTTGATCTCTTCTTTTGTATGAAGAAACCTTTTTTCTGCTATAACGTACTGATCTACAACAAATGAGCTTTTGATTCTATGAGCGCGCCCAACTGTTCTTTCTTCTTCT
>JAHWHO010000105.1 GCA_019323255.1 Candidatus Woesearchaeota archaeon | reverse complement strand
ATTGTTCCTTTAACCGTAACCTGCGCTGACTCATCAATGTCAAGCTCAGAAGGAACATTCTCAAAAGAGATGCCGTACTTTGCCGCTGCATCTGTGGCTACAGAAATATTGACCAGCGGATAGTCGCCATCATTTTGGATCGTGAATTTTCCGGTCACTGCACCAGGATCATCCTGAAGCGTGGCATCAGAAACATGCAAAGCAGAAGCGCTGCCTAGCAGTATCATTATAGTCAAAATGTAAATGAGTATTTTCTTCATTTTCCCCTCCCCTGTTACCTCTGGGACGTGGTTGAAACTAGGAGATTTATAAAGCTTTCGTTAAAGTAGTTACTTGTAGGTGGTTTACGTATGTTGTTGTTGGAAAGTGGGTAAATTATGGTGTTGCGTAGTCTTTCATCAACTCGCCAGTTCTAGAAGCAGATTCTCCTAATGTTCTGAGTTGAGTGATGGCTTTACCTCTGGCCGCAGCATTATTCAGCACGTCCGCCTTGACAGCTCTTGATTTTCTGGCCAGGAAGTTTAGGTATGCGACGGCTTGATTTGCCATGTATTCCGTTCCTGTTCTGATTGCGGTCATAAGATTTGCATCAAACTCAGCATCATTGATTTGGTTGTAATGTTCGCCTTTTGTGTTGACTAGTATGATTCCGCTGTTTGCGAGCCTTTCTAATGTGTCAAAGCCGAAGTCTTCAAGCTCTGCGTCAGAATGATATTTGATTCCGATATTATGTCTTGTTGACGGATCATCATCGATCCTTAAGAAGCGGTAGTCTGCGCCTTTTTCACCATCTGTATGGTCTGCAATAACGCTATCTCTTGCATCAAGAACAATAGTTGCGTAGAGGTTCTCTGCTTTCAAGCCTTTAACTATGCTGTAAACATGATCTTTGAATGCTTTCTTATTCTTGAATTTTCTGTTTGGAAGCTTGACAACTTTAACGAAAGGATTACTGTACTCTAAGTCTGCTTCAAAGCCGAATTTTTCTTTGTGTTTGGTTTTGCGCACGGAATCCCTTGCGTGTTGTACTCTGTTGCCAATAAATGTTAATGGGGATAGCAAACAATCAAGTACGAACGTGCCAGCTAGTCCGACAAGAGGTATTCCTAAATATCCTGTTAAGCCTCCCCCTATTATACCTGCTACGCCGCCAAAGATACCCTCTGCTGGTTTTTCTTTTAATATCTCAAATGCATCCATCGCTTCGTATGCGGCTTTCATACTTTCCTGTGCTTTTGCAATGAGGTCGGGACGAACTATCTCAGCAGCACATACTACCCCCGCTATTGCTCCTAGTATTCCTCCGACAACTGCGATGAAAGTTGCAGGCGACATATCAGCAGAAGGCGGGCATGGGAAATAATCTTTTCTCATCTTGGCAAGGAGCTTTCCTGTAAGATTAAGGTAGTCAAAATCTTCTGTTAATTGGGCGCTTAACCAGGAAGGTTTATTGTGCGGCCACCCATATTCTATAAACGCTTCTCTCGCATCGAGGTTAACAATCTCTTGGTATCTATTATTATCAGATTCTGATCTTGCGCCTAGCAAAGCTTTTTCGGTTTTTGCAAGACTGACTTTTGCATCTTCAGTGATGCCTTCGAGTGCTCTGAGCTTTTCGCCGGTTTCGCTTTTAATTCCAGACATTCCGTCCAGTGCCGCTTGTGTAGCTCTAAGCTCGCTCCTTAATGCAAGAATCTCGCTATTGTTAGCGTCAATTCCACTTTGTAAGTCTGATCTGTCTCGGACATATCGTCCTAGAGTCGTTTGCAATTCATCAAGCGCTTGGCTTTGCTTTCTTGACTCCTCGCTGATTTGCTCAGCAAGGCTTTCAACTTTTTCTCCCTGGGCTTGTTGTTGCGCTTCGACGTATTTCATCGTGTCGTGCAACATTGCTTGAACTTCAGGGTTATCCTGCCAGTTCTCAAGAAGCTGTGTTTCTCTCGCTTCAGGTTGATATCTTGCTAATTTTTCTCTAAGTGATTCTTCTTTTGCATCGATCTTTGATTGCAATCTTCGGTGCTGAAAGTTAGAAATGATTGCTTTTGCACCGTGATATATGTTGTCCCACATGATTCCTGCAGTAGTAAGTGCGCCTGCGGTGTACAGTGCAGCAGGATCTTGAGATTGTGCATACTGTGCGCCTTCTGCAATCGCGCCCCCGAGAAGAGCTAATTTCGTCAGAGAGCCAGCAATAGAAAATGCGCTGTGTCTTACAGTTCTTCCAGTACTTTCAGGAAGTTTCTGTCTTAATGTATTAAGCTCGTGAACATCAAGCATGATGTCTACAAGTGGATCTGCCTGCCTTGCTTTTGCAATGGCTTCGCCAGAACTTCTTGATCTGCCTAAGTCGCCGTTAAGCTGCAGTGCGAGTCTCTCTATCAGCGTCATGTCTTCGCTCATAGCACCTTTCTGATGCTTGTGCTTTATAAAATTATCGTTCTGTTATTACCCCGGAGTGGTCTTTTCTAAATACCGAAATATTTTTATTCAGAATGCAAATTCTACGGCCCGGTGAGTGAATGGATAATAAAACATATTCTGTAACAACCCCTCCGACGGAAGCACAGATTGAGTGCGCAGTAAGGGCGTGTATTGAAGATACTAAGACAGGGAAGATCCGAAAGGACGGCAAAATAGTTTGTACAAATCTGAAGCCAAAAGACCTTGAAAATGAGCTAAACTGCGTTCATGTGTATGTTGAAGATAATTCCGAAGGAGAGCCAACATGCTATTGCGGAGCGCATAAGTTTAAGCCTAACAGCAATGGGCAGTATAGGTAGGCTAAGTTTTATAAACAATAATAATTGACGGCAGTAGATGGCAAAATACTATATCACTACTGCAATTGATTATCCAAACGCCCTGCCGCACATAGGGCATGCATATGAAAAAGTCCTGGCTGATGCACTCGCAAGATGGAACAGGCTGGCAGGAAAGGATGTATTTTTCTTAACGGGCGTGGATGAGCACGGCCAGAAAATAGAGAAAGCGGCGGAGGCCAGCGGCAAGAAGCCTAAGGCATTCGTAAATGAAATGGTCAAGCATTTCATCAAAATGAACGACGTTCTCGAAGTATCCTATGACAGATTCATACGGACGACAGAAGAAGAGCACGAAAAAATCGCACTTGCAATCTTTGACAAAGTAAAAAGCAAAGGATTGATCTACAAGGGAGAATACGAAGGATTGTATTGCGTTGGTTGTGAGGCATTCTATACGGAGAAAGATTTAGTCGATGGAAAATGCCCGTTCCACAACAAAGAGCCCGATAAAATAAAGACAGAGTCATACTTCTTCAAACTCAGCGAGTTCCAGGACAGGCTGATTAAGCACATTAAGGATAATCCTGAGTTCATACAGCCTGAGACAAGGCGGAATGAAATATTATCAAGGCTGAAAGAGCCTTTAAGAGATTTGAGCATAAGCAGGACAAACTTCAAGTGGGGGATATCTGTTCCAGGAGATCCTAAACATGTTCTCTATGTTTGGTTTGACGCTTTATTGAACTATTTGTCAGGAATAGATTACCCTGGCGCGAAGTTCAAGAAATTCTGGCCCGCAGACTGCCAGCAAATAGGCAAGGACATAATTTGGTTCCATACAGTGATATGGCCTGCGATACTGATGGCCGCAGAGATTCCGCTGCCAAAACAAATCTTCGTGCATGGATTCTTAACAGTCAATGGAATGAAAATGAGCAAGTCATTGGGAAATGTGCTTGACCCTGTTGGGCTTGCAAAAGATTACGGCGCGGATAAAGTAAGATATTATCTTTTGAGGGAAGTTAACCCGAAAGAAGACGGAGATATTTCTATTCCGAAATTAATTGAGAGAACAAATGCAGATTTAGCGGATGCGCTGGGAAATTTACTGCAGAGAACTGTCGTGATGACACACAAGTATTTTGACGGGAAGATACCGGAATGCAGCGCTGATACAGATCTAATTGCAGAGATGCCTAAAATTGAGGAATTGAGCGAGCTGATGGCTAACTGCCTTGTAAACAGGTGCGCGGAGAGAATCTGGGAGTTCATCGCAGCATGCAACAGATACATCAATGAAACAGAGCCGTGGAAAGTCAAGGATAAGAAAAAACTTGGAACGATAATTTACACGCTGATTGAAAGCCTTAGAAATATTGCAATACTGGTTTCGGCATTCATACCCGAGAGTGCGGAACAGATTTCAAAACAAATCGGGCAGAAACTGGGAAGACTGCAGGACGTTGAGTTCAGGAAGAACACAAAGGGCAAGATTCCTGAAGCAAAAATACTGTTCCAAAAATCAGAAATGCCTACAGAGGATCCGTTCAGCAGTTTGAACCTGAAAGTAGCAGAAGTGAAAAAAGTTAAAGATCATCCTGAGGCTGAGAAATTATACATTCTTGAAGTGGATGTTGGAGAAAAAAGGCAATTGGTTGCGGGGTTGAAACCGTACATGAAACCAGAAGAATTGCTTGGCAAGAAAATTGTCATGGTTACAAACCTGAAGCCCGCAAAACTTAGAGGCATAGAGAGTAATGGAATGCTGCTTGCGGCAGACAAAGGAGACAAGGTCAGAGTGTTGGAAGTTCTGAAAGGAAAGCCAGGAGAGCAGGTGTTTGTCGAGGGGATAAAGCCCAAGAGCTCTCAGATAAAATATGATGATTTTGCTAAAATTAAGATGACAGTTAAAGACAAGAAAGCAGTCTATGGAAATAAGCCGCTGAGAACAGAAAAAGAAAATGTGGTAGTCGATATTGGCGACGGCGCGAAGATCCGATGAAGAAAGAAGTTTGGTTGAGCATAATCCCTGCACTTCTAATAATCTCATTCAGCCTTATAGTCCTAATCAATAACCAGGATATAGCACAAGGCTTAGTCCAGAAACACAGCACAGCAGATGATGCGGTGAATAATACGGCACAACTTTTTGAATATTTCAGGTCAGATGCAGAAATGCCCGGGGTTTTTGACGAGAAAGAAGCAAGCCATCTCGAAGACGTCAAGAAAGTCTTCAATGCAATAAACATAGTCTTTGTGCTGCTGCTGATATCATTCATAGCGGTAATGCCTTTTTCAAATATCCCTTCATTATTCCTGCGCGGAGGCGCCTATGCCCTGGCTATGCTTGTCGTATGCGCAATAATTCCATTCAACAGCGTATTCACAGCGATGCACCATGTCCTATTCCCGCAGGGCAACTGGCAGTTTCCTGCAGACAGCATGCTGATACAATATTATCCATCTGGCTTCTGGAATGAATATTATCTGATTGCAGGTTTCAT
>JAHWHO010000104.1 GCA_019323255.1 Candidatus Woesearchaeota archaeon | reverse complement strand
TGGGTGTCGAGAGCGGTATGACTCTAGATGTGTACTTACGAAACAGTCTAGAGTTTGCGCGAAGACGATGTGGATGGGAATACGAGAATCCTTTTGAGAGATAATTTAACTCAGCATTTTCACTATTTTTTGGAAAGATTCAGGCAGGGCTGGAACGCCAGAATTATATCCTGCGAAAAAAGCACAGTTGGCAATTGTGTAAGCGAGTTCTTGGTATTTTTCAGGTAAGTGCAAATCAATGATTTCTCTCCTAACTGCCTCTCTATATTCCCACTTGTTAAATGTTGCAACATATGGAACTCGGGGTTCCAGATCTTTGATCGAGGAGCCCAGTTCACAGCTCTCATGTAACAGTTTCCGGATCAATTCCTTAAATCTAGGGAGTGTCCCCGCTCTAAGGCGAAATTCACTAAACAGCAACTCATGCTTAAGCCTGCTTTCAAGTTCTGTTGTTGGTATCGGTTGGTATGACGTGAAATCTGTTTGCATTGCTGAAGGCGGATATAGCCAGTATAAATGCTTTTTGTAGATTGAGTCTTCAGATTATTTTCCAGCAATAAATTTATAAAGCTCTCTTTTAAAGGAAAAACTATGGTAGAAAAGCTCATAGGCATAACCGCAAAAAAGAGCGAAGAGTTTGGAGAATGGTACACTCAGGTAATCCAAAAAGCAGAGCTCGCAGACTACACAGATGTATCAGGCTGCATGGTAATCAGGCCGAGAGCATACGCAATCTGGGAGAAAGTCCAAGCTTGGTTTGACGCGGAAATAAAAAAATTAGGTGTAAAGAACGCATACTTCCCGGTCTTCATCCCGGAACATCACCTGATGAGAGAAAAAGAACACGTCAAAGGATTCACACCAGAAGTGGCGTGGGTAACACACTCAGGAGAAACAGAACTCAAAGAAGAGCTCGCAGTAAGGCCGACAAGCGAAACAATAATGTACGCATCATACTCGAAATGGATACAAAGCCACAGAGACCTGCCATTAAGACTAAACCAATGGTGTAATGTAGTAAGATGGGAATTCAAGCATCCCACGCCTTTCATTAGAGGAAGAGAGTTCCTCTGGCAGGAAGGACACACAGTATTCGCAGACAAAAAAGCAGCAGAGAAAGAAGTAAAAGACCTCCTGGAGCTCTACAAGAAAGTCTATGAGGAGTTATATGCTGTGCCCGCGATAATGGGCATGAAAACAGAAACAGAGAAATTTGCAGGAGCAAACTATACAACCAGTGTAGAAACATTCGTGCCGTCAGGAAAAGCAGTGCAGGCAGCAACATCACATTTTCTAGGACAGAATTTTGCGAAAGCATTTGATATCAAATATTTAGATGAGAATGGAAAACATGCTTACCCTTTCCAGAACAGCTGGGGGATGAGCACGAGAACACTAGGAGTTATGGTAATGATGCACTCGGATGACAAAGGATTAGTAATACCGCCGAGACTCGCAGAAACCAAAGCAGTAATCGTGCCAATAATATTTGATAAGACAAAAAAACAAGTAATGGACGCATGCAAAAAACTCAACGCAAAACTCAATGTCAAACTGGATGACAGGGATGAGTATTCTTCCGGCTGGAAATTCAATGAATGGGAACTGAAAGGAGTGCCTATCAGGATTGAGGTTGGCCCAAAAGATGTGGAGAAAAACCAAGCAGTATTAGTAAGAAGAGATACAGGAAAGAAAGAAACAGTAAAAATGACAGCTGTGGCGAAAAGAGTTGAGGAACTGTTAGAAGAAATACAAAAAAGCCTGTTCAATAAAGCAAAGAAATTCATTAAAGACAGCACAGTAGAAGCCAAGAACAAAACAGAGTTTGACAAGGCAATAAAAAATAAGAAAATGGTCTACTGCAAATGGTGCGATACGGCAGAATGTGAAGAACAGACAAAAGACAGGACAGGCGCAAAAACCCTGAATAAGCCATTTGAGCAGCCAAAAATCACGGGCAAGTGCACGTTATGCAATAAAGACGCAAAAGTGATGTGCTATTTTGCGAAGAGCTATTAGATAAGCTCCAGTTCTTCAACAAGAGCAGTCTCCAAAGCGAAATATCGCTTTCTCAAAATCAGTACCAATGAAAAAGTCGACATCGGGAGCATGTCTCATCAGATCCAGCTATGACTTGTCCATTGTAACGATTCCAACATCCATTTATTTCTCCCTGTGAAGTGGTAAAAACCGAAAGTTTTATAAATGGTAAATGCGTCGTATGACTTATGGTTTGGAAAGAATGGTTAGAAAGCCACGAGGGTATTGAAGATCTTTATTCTAAGCTGGAAGAGGGCTTCCAACACTATGTCTTAGAGAAAGTGGGGCCTGAAATGGCAGAAAAAGTCTCTCCTTTTGGTCTTTTTGAGAGAACGGTTGGAGGCTTTAAGGCGCTTAAGGCTATACGTGAGATTATTCTTGAATATGATCATGGTATAGAGCTCGCTAAAGATGGATTATTCTTAGGTTATCTTTGCTCATTGTACGGACTTGATACAAGGGCAGTCAAGCTAAGCAGGCGAGGCCGGGGGGCAACATGGAAGCCATTGGAGCCAATACCTGATCTAAATGGTAAAAGAGTTCTAGTTTTGGACAATGACGCAATCACAGGCAGAACGCTACGAAGGGCAGGTAGAGAGTTGCAGAGCATGGGTCCGAAACGTGTGGATCTGATGCTCATGTTTAGTAGCACTCCTTTGGGCTTAGATTGTCTTAAGAAGTATGGTGAGCATTTGCTAAATGTGGATGAAGTGATGCAGAAATCGAAGCCGAATGTTGTTGACTACGATCTGGATGCTGGCAAGTATTGGAGTACTAAGTATCAAAGTCAATGTAAATTTTGCGGGGACAAAAGCAGCTGTAGAAAATGTAGCTGGGTAGAGGAGTATGATGCACATGTCATTAGCGTAGACTGCGAGGTTAATGTTCCAGACACGATACAACGCAGGTTTTTCGTTTCTAGATTTGACATTCAAGATATAGACAGAGACGAAATCATAAAAGAACTAGAGGCAAAATTATGTCAAAGTATCTCATCTCAACAGACATAGGATCAGATATAGACGACGCAATTTCTCTGTTAGCGATGCTTAACTCAGGCATGGACCTGGGGGGAATTTATGTCGTGAATGGAGACGTAAAATCAAGAGCTTACATTGCAAAACATATGGTAAATCTTGCAGAAAAAAATATTCCAGTTGTGGTTGGAGATGATGATCCTTTGTGGTCTATGATGCCGCCATATAAGCATTTTGAAGACTGTTATGTCGATGAATGTTTTATTGACGAGGAGGCATCAAGATATGAACCAGACTTACATTATCTTGATTTTTCTGAAGTAGGAATTCAAGAAGACGGTGTTGAGCATATGGTTGCTACATTGAAGAAAGAACCCTGCAGTGTAATCAGTTTGGCTCCGATGACAACGATTGCAAAAGCAATACAGCAAGGGGCGCCTATAGAAAGAATCTATGTAATGGGCACGTGCTTAGGCGACAGGTTTGAACATAATATAAGAGATGATACTGGCGCGGCAAACATAGTGTTCGAATCAGGAGTGCCAATGACGATCGTGCCTGGAGATGTCTGTGGGAAATATTTACTCCCCCTGTCAATCATGAAGGGAATGACGTCAAAAGCGGGAGAATATGTCAGAAGGATGATATTAGCGCACAATGCAGTCAAAACAGCAACTCGATATGCAAACAAGCAACTCCCAAGAAACATAGATACTGGCAACCTGCATGAACGTCTAAGGGGTGTTATGGCACCAACTCAAGAAACTCCCGAGAAAACACACAGACAGCTTAT
>JAHWHO010000103.1 GCA_019323255.1 Candidatus Woesearchaeota archaeon | reverse complement strand
TGCGGAAAAAGAGGATCAGGAAAGAGCTATTCCCTTGGAGTCATTGCAGAGGGCATAGCGACAATGCCCGAACATTACAGAAGCCAGCTAAGCGCACTAATTCTCGACACTATGGGAATATACTGGACGATGAAATACCCCAACAACCAGGATTCAGATTTGCTAAAACAATGGAAGATGGAGGGAAAAGGCATTCCTGTCGTCATATACACGCCAATAGGATACTATGACAAATGGAAAGAAGAAGGCATACCTACAGACCATCCATTCGCGATAAAGCCGTCAGAGCTAAGCCCTGAAGACTGGAACTTGACATTTGAACTTAGGGCAACAGAACCATTGGCAGTATTTATCGAGAGCATAATACATGACCTGAAAGAAACAGGCAGGGAATTCTCAATACAGGATATCAGAAATGCGGTAGATGCAGCGGATGAAGACAGAACACTCAAAAGTGCAGCAGAAAACAGGTTCCGCTCAGTGCAGGGATGGGGGCTGTTTTCAACAGAAGCCACGCCGATAAAAGAACTAATAAAACCCGGCCAGGTGACAGTATTAGACTTATCCGCTTATGCAATACAGCCTAACGGATGGAGAATTAAGCATCTAGTCACAGGCGTCCTTTCTATGAAACTATTTATCGAGAGGATGAAAGCGAGGAAAGAAGAAGAATATGAAGCAGTAACGCAGGCAGTCCACTATATTGAACAGGAAAAGAAAAAACCCAGGATGCCGATAGTCTGGATGCTGATAGATGAAGCACACGAATTCCTGCCAAATCGCGGCAAAACCACAAGCTCAGCTGCATTAATCACACTACTAAGAGAAGGCAGGCAGCCAGGCATAGCAATGGTCATGGCGACGCAACAGCCAGGCAAGATCCATACAGATGCGATGACACAGAGCGATGTGATCCTTGCACACAGGCTAACAGCGAAAATTGATACTGACGCATTGGGTAATTTGATGCAAAGCTATCTCAGGACAGGGCTGGATAAGGAACTTGAAAACCTTCCAAGAGTGCCCGGAAGCTGTATAGCAGTAGATGATGTCAATGAAAGAATGTACCCATTGAGAGTGCGCCCGAGATTCAGCTGGCATGGCGGTTCTGCGCCTGGATTGTTAAAGAAGCCGAAGAAAATTTTTGAATAAAAAAGAAAAAAAACTAAGCGCACGGAGGCACAAAGTCAGATTCTTTTGCGTCGTTGTAAATGAAGTCGTCAAACTCATAGTCGCCCACAATCTCGTCATTTTGCCTTGAGACGACAAGCTGCGGCAGCCCGTATACGCTATTTAGTTTCATCTCCCAGTCATAGCCGTTCTTAGTGTAAGTTATTGTAGTTACGGTCTGTCCCTGCAGAGTCTCAGTGCCCCTGACCTTCGCATCTCCCGGAATTTCCGCAAGCCATTCGTAAGGGGTCTTGGGCATAGCCAGCTCGTCCATGGTGAATGCAAACGACTTATTCGAGTTGTCGACGTTCTCGCTGATGCATCTTGAAAGCACTTCGCAGCAGCCAGTGCCTTTGCCTTCGGCAAGATCGATGTAAATATGCGTGCTTTCATCCTCTCTAATGTAGTTATCTTCCTCGTATTTCTTTATCTTAATCTTTGCAACCTTACCGTCCTTAAGCAGATAGTAGTATGTATCCTTGGCCACATTGTTTGATTCCGGCCCCCTGTAAAGGAATGAATAACTCTTAACTTTAGATTCTGCACGGTCAAGCAAATCCTTGATAGCAGGATCAAGCTTCTTCCTATCAACAGGCTCTGCTTTTGTTTCAGTTGTATCTTCCTTCGCCGGCTCCGAATAATCGATTTTCTCGCTCGGCGGAGTATATGCAGGAGGCTTCCTGCCAGTTTCAGGCTCAGTTACTTCTTCAGTCTTTAGAGGCTCTTTTACAACTTTATCATCAGGAGCCGTAGCATCTTCACGCTCGTATGAGCTAGGCTTAGGCGCACATGCTGCGACAAAAACCAATAACACCAGTATAGCTAGTATCTTTTTCATCAATTTCCCTCCAGTTATTTTTTAGGAATAGGATAAAGCTGGGCATCAGGATTTCCGCGTTGCATACTAATCACTGATGCGATAAACATCAAAACGAAAACAAGGCCAAATGCAAAGGCCCAGTCCAATGAATATTCAGATACATACACAACAGAAATCAAAAAGCCAACCATACTAATAAACATAAATGACGCTTTAAGCGGAGACACTTTTCTCATGGTCAGGCCTAATCCAGCCTGCTATAAAAAGCTTTCTAGCAGGTCTTTTACCAGTTTTAAAGCATTTTCCCTGCTGCTTGGAAATACTGCCAATGATATCCTAATATGAAAGCAATCCCCAGAATCGGTTAAAAACAGCTTCTTTTTGTCAATCCAGGCTTGTTTATCGATTCTCAGGAAAAAATTATTCCTTTCGTCAAGCCTTGATTCAGCCTGCGAGAGAAGCACTTCTTTTTGGGCTTTTGTTAAAGGCAAAGATTTCAGAAATTTGTTAATATCAGAGGATTTAGTTAGAGTGATTTCAAACTTAGAAATCATCCGCTCATTGAAACCCTGAACTTTAGACTCTTTGAGTGGAGCTTTCACAAGAGCCAGAATACCCTGCCTGACCTTTTCAACATCATCCTTTGCCAAAGCTGTGATTGTTATCCTATTTGCCCAGCGCATAAAAAGTTTAAAAACGCACATTTTATAAAAAATATGATGTTCAAAAAGGACAGATGAAGCACATCCTAAGTATCACATTAATGCTTACGGCGATGTTCGCAATAGCACAAGTTGTAGGATTAGTGGTTACCGCAAGCTATATTGACAGGGCAGCAACGGAAGCCACAGGGGAAGTGCAGTGGAAGAACCTGCCCTCAATCGGCGGCATTGGGATAGAAAGACCGGATGTCGCCCCGCAGGCAAGCATATGGTATATTGTAGGAGCTATACTTCTTGGAACAGCATTAATATTGCTTATTATCAAGATGGGAAAAACTTTCCTCTGGAAACTATGGTTCTTTCTTGCAATAACAGTTTGTCTGCAAGTGTCATTGGCCGCTTTTGTATCAGAAACTGTTGCGATAATATTGGCTCTTATGTTCGCGTATTTCAAAATAGTACGGCCAAATCTGATAATGCATAATTTTAGTGAGCTGTTTCTTTATGGCGGGCTTGCAGCAATATTCGTGCCGATACTCAACGTGTTTTATGCGTTTATTTTGTTGCTGTTGTTATCTGCGTATGATGCGTATGCAGTCTGGAAATCAAAACACATGGTCAAAATGGCAAAGTTCCAGACAAAATCAGGAGTGTTTGCAGGGCTGCTGATCCCGTATAGGTATGGAAAGAAGAAAGTGAAGACCGCGGTGTTAGGGGGAGGTGATATCGGCTTCCCGTTGATATTTGCAGGAACAGTGCTGAAGTCGTCAGGCTTCATGCCTGCGTTAATTGTTGCATTGTTCTCAACAATAGCGCTATTCTGCTTATTATGGCTGAGCAAAAAAGACAGATTCTACCCTGCAATGCCGTTCATAACAATAGGATGTATTGCAGGCTATTTGGTTAGTTTGCTGGTTTAGAGAATTTATCAAGAGATTTCTGCTTAGAACTAGCACTGTAATCCATAGGCGAAACGCTCAGTCCGTCCTCTGCGGAGATTACTTTCGTGTTTTCATCTGAGAGTTCCCTGGCCAAATAGATCGGGCTTTTCTTCAAGACATCCTCGCCGAAATGAGTCAGGATCAGAAGAGTTGGTTTTAGTTTTTGGATGTGTTTCTTAATCGGTTTGCCAGCAAGCACGAGAATATCGCTCTCGGGCAAAGCACTCGTTAACTCAGGAGTGTACAGGATCTTTGTATCCGGGAGGCGGAACAAAAATGCAGCAGAACTTTCCAATGGTATCTTTTCGATTTTAACATCATTGAATTCTTTCAGGTGCCAGTCGTCAGTGGGGAGCAATACGATATCCTTGCTCTGAAGGTTGTTTAATGTCGCAGCCCATTTTAGCGCAGGAACATCATGAGAGCGCTCAAAAGAAACTTTAGAGACGAGGATTGCTGAAATCTTTCTTGGATCATGGCCTGCGCGAACAAGATCTACAAGAGCTCCAGGACCCGGGTCAATGTGTAAAAGCGTACGTTCTGTTTTTAATAGAAGGCCAGCACCGCTTCTCCTGCCGATAGAAACACAATCGCCAGCAGTTCCAAGAAAGATCAGTTCAGGGTGCATGATATTTCTAAGGTTTTGGGACTATTTATGCTTTGTGAAAAGTGCATAACATTTAAAAAGGCCTGTTTTAGGGATAGTACTGCGGGTGGCATAGCTGGGAGGTTAGCTCTCTCCTGTAACCGTAAACGAGCTTTATGCGGAGTGAGCCATACGAGAGGGTGTACTCTTGTACTCCAGTCTTATGTTGGACTATGAGGTTTTGTCCTTCAGGATTGGGCCTGCAGGAACCGCGCCAGGCCGGGAACGGAGCAACGCTAACTGTAGAACCTGATGCTTGTAGGGTAGCGGAACTGAGAAAGGCATAAGGTCGCTGGTTTGCATCATGCATCTCATTGTGTGGCGCGCCACTCGTACTTTTTCACATCTTATTCAAATCTGACTCACAATTCACAGCATAAGCAGTGCATTTCCTGATATCATTTCTGCCTAAAACGCATTGCGTGACCCTGTTCAGCCCAATACCGCAGCCTGCATGGGGCACGGGATTTTCTTTGACGGCATTCAGATACCATTCGAAGTCAGAGAACTTGCCGCCGCGCTGTAAATGGAGATCAAACATCGTGGAGTTCTTCAGCTTTTCAATGAGTAAGTTTGGGTTTTCTTCTCTAACAGCACTGCCGACGGCTTCTCCGCTAAATGGCAGGATTAAGTCCGCGCTCTGAGCTAATTCTGGATTTTGGCGGTCCCTGCGCATATTGAAAAACTTTATTTTTTCAGGATAGCGCATAATAAAAGTAGGCTTGCCCACAATCTCAATGATCTTTTGCTCGTGATTGTGCTTCAGATCATCGCCGAACTTCACATCAAATCCGTTCTTGTTCAAAAGATTAACCGCTTCACTATACTCAATCCTTGCAAAAGGCTCATAAGCCATTCTTATCAGGCGGGCGCGATCCACATTCAGCTTAGCCAGAACTTCATTTTCATCCAATGCAGACCTGAACATTTTCTTAACAGTTTTCTCGACATGATCAAGCAGTTGAGAAAAACCATCGCCAGTGTAAGCGAACTCAAACTCTAACAAAGGAAATTCTGTCAAGTGCCTATTATCAGCGTCAGTTTCAGCACGAAAACTGCGCAGTTCACAACAGACTTTTCTTAATGCAGGAATCTGCAATTCCAAAGCTAACTGGCCGGTCTGCGTCAGAAAACCTTTTCTGCCAAAGAAATCAACCCTGAACAAAGTATCGATGTTCTCACAAGCACCAGTAATGCCGACGACGTGCGGAATCGTCGGAATCCTGACAAAACCTTCTTTCCTAAAATAATCATCAGCACCCCTAACTAACGCACTTTCCACTTTTGCAATCAATGCCCTTTCATTCATTTTAACCTCCCTCATAGCTAGCGCTAAGTAAATTTCTGCCAGCATGAGCGTGAAGCTTTCGCTAGAGAATAAGTACCCCTAGAGAAAGCTGGCCAGTGATTTAACTAACGGATTAAGTGATGAAATAAGTTATGATAGTAAATTTGTAGAATTGTGTTCTTAGGTTTGTCTTGCATCCTAAGAATAATTACAGATACGCACTAGAATAAATAACTTTCGGTTGACGAGCTTTATTTCACCAAAATAGCAGGCTTGCCAGGCATAGCAGACTTGGCTTTCTCTTCTTTGGAATCAGATTCTTTAGTAATGTTGACAGAACAGTTGAACTCTTTTTCAAAAAACTCCTTAGAGTCGAGCAAAAATTGCAGTTCTGATTCTGCATTTGTCACAGCTTCAGGAATCTTGCTCGGGTCCTTGACGAATTTTGGCACTAATTGCGAGACCTCTTTTGATCGGTCCTTGAAGTGAGGCAAAATACCTTTCATTATCTCACCGATGTTTCGCGTATTCTCAAGCAGCTCGTGGAGCTTTTTGATAAACTGGAACTTCCACTCGTCTGCAACGAACAGATAAACTTCATTAAGAGTGTCCAGCTTCGCAAGCTTCTTTACATGGCCGACATCGTCGATAACCTGGCACATGACCCGCTCGCTAATCTCAATTGCAGGATTTATCTTATTCTCGTCTACTTCAGGCCACTCTGCAAAACTAACAAGCTCTTTATTGCCCAGCTTTTCCCAAATTTCCTCGCAAATATGGGGGGTGAATGGAGCCAGCAGCTTAACCTGGACTTCAATAACTTTTGCTAAAACTTTAGGATTAGGCTTGTTCGCAGTTCTTTTCATGTACCACTTGATATGCCGCTGAAGGTCAAAGTAACCTTTCATCAATGCAGTCCTGAACAAAGTATTTTCCATAGCCTGCGTACAGTCCCTGATGCAAATGTTCAGCATGTGCTCCATCCATTTATCAACAGCTTTCAAAGGTGCATCCTCAATAGTTTTTGAGTAATTATCTATGCAGAAATCGTAAAGTGAGGATAACCTGTTCTGCATTGTTTTTGCTACATCAGGATCCCAGTCAACGTCGTTAAGCTCCTCGCCTGAGGATAAGATCGTGATCCTTGTCGGATCCACGCCAAATTCAGCAATGCACTGGCGCAAAGTCAGGAAAAGACCTTTGCTCTTGCTCATCTTCTGCTTTTGAATGTTAACGTAACCATTAACTCCGATCGCTCTAGGCCAGTATTTTTCTGGGAAGATAGCAACATGATTGAATAAGAAGAAGCAAAGATGGTTCTGTACCAAGTCCTTGCCGCTGTTTCTAAGATCAACAGGATACCAGTACTTGAATTCATTTCTCATCTGGTTAAGCAAATCTTTCTCAACATTGATTTCCTCAGGACTGCCCTCGCCCAGCAGCACATAATCAAACAATTTATCGTCAATATTTCCAAGCGTGATCTTTTTCAATAGATGAGAAATGGTATAGAATGCCATGTAGATAGTTGAATCAGATAAACTTTCTATAACCCATTGAGTGTCCCAGGGAAGTTTAGTGCCCAATCCATATTCTCGCGTGCATGCCCAGTCCCTAAGCCAGTCAATAACATATTCAAACTGAGCTCTTAACTTTTCAGGATACAGCTTGCACTCCTGCAAAGCTTTCATAGTCTTCTGCTTCCAATCCTGATCGCCGTACTTGATGAACCATTGATTGTCGACGATTTTAACAACACAGCGGTCAAGCGCCCTGCTGATGACGGGGTTGATCAACTCCCACATGACGTCTGCTTTACCTTCTTTCTTGAAATCTTCAATCAGTTTTTCTTTAGCTTCCGAAATTGAGAGACCTTTATACTTTCCAGTTCGCTCATTCAATTTACCAGTGTGAAATTCTTTTTTGTAGATCTCATTTGTAGCTTCTTCCAGCTTAGGATCGTCTTGGGATGAGATCTTCATCTTTTCACAGATTTCTTTAGCAGGCCATTTGCCATACCCTTTTACGGTGATCAATCCAACCGGTTCAATATCTTTGACTAAAGACTCTTTCACATGGTATTTGGCAGGATCTTTTTGGATATCAACTAAGGCCATGTAATCGTATGGTGCATGCGCAGGAACAGACATCACAACAGCCGTGCCGACATCTGAAGTAACGAAAGAAGCCGGAAGAATTGGGACGGTGTCATTGGTAACCGGATTAAAGCACGTTTTTCCAACCAGTTCAGCTCCTTTTAGTTCTCTTAGGATTTCAGGACTGCGCTTCTGCATTTCCAGCTTCTCAGCACACTCTTTGGCCACAATCCATTTTTCACCATTAATTTTTATTTCGACATAATCAATCTCAGGATTGACCCAGATATTTGTAACACCGTAAGTGGTTTCAGGACGGAACGTCGCCATAGGAAGGACAATATCGCCCATCTTAAACTTAACAAGCACCATTTCCTGGGGAGTCTCGCCTTCGCCTTCCGCGCGGTCATGATCACCAACAGGGAGGCCAAGCTTTTTACTCCAAACAACAGGATGTCGGCCTTTCTCGATAAGGCCTAGTTTTTTCAGCCTGCGAAACTGCCATTGGATAAACTTGCAATATCTTGGATTAAGCTCAGTCGTAACGAAGGTTCTTCTCCAATCATAACTGAAGCCCATGTCTGCAAGGTCTTTTTCCCAAGCTTGAGAGAAAATCTTGATCCAATGAGACGGGTCTTCAAAATTTGGAATATCTTCGTCCGTGAAGCCAACCATCTTCAATGTTTTTATTTGGCCTTCCTCTCTTTCCTGCACGCGTCTAGCTGCGGCATAAACAGGAGAGCCGGTCGCGTGGAAACCCTGTGGGAAGAGAACATTGAATCCCTGCATGCGCTTGAATCTTGCAGTTGCCTCACCGCGCATGAATGTGTATAAATGGCCGATATGAGGATAACCGTTAACATAAGGATAAGGAATGGTGAGGAAAAACTTTGGCCTGTTGTCCGGCTCAGACTCAAACACTTTCTCTGTGCGCCAGCGTCTTTGCCACCTATTGCAGATTTTCCTGAAGTCCATAGACGAGCAGACCAAGGAATACTTTATAAAGGTTTTCAACTAAGAAAGACCATGCTCTGGCAAGCGCTGATAATAATACTGGCAGCCTACTTGATGATCATATTTGTATTATCCAGAATCTTTGCGCCATACCTGGGAATAAGCAGGCCAAAAGTTACATATGTTCCGAAAACGATGCAGGCCAAAATTAACCAACTAAAGAAAAAATATCCCGCGAAGAAAAAATATGCAAAAGCAGCTTATGATTTCCTGACCAAGAAGAACCATGGCGGCCAGCTGACGCTGCAGAGACTAGGATTGGTATTCTTGGGACTTGACAAGGCCTGGAAACGAGATGGCTACCTGCCCTGCAATCAATTAGCATACTTGTACTATGTTTTTATTACGGAAAGCAAAATGTTCTCAAAAAAAGATATCTGGTTTGCAACAACAAGCGTAAACTTTTGCATCCATAGGTATGTAAAACTACGAATAGACCACAAGGTATATGATGTAGACTTGTGGGGTGAAGTATACGGAATCCCCTTCGGCGAGCACGCTGCAGGTAAAAATATATAAAGGCGGGATAGGCAACAAGCCCTATGCGGAGGTGGCCAAGCGGCTAAGGCAATCGGCTGCAACCCGATGATCGAGGGTTCGAGTCCCTCCCTCCGCTTAAAAGGTGAGATTATGGCAAAAGCACTTTACATCGAGACTATAAATGCGATTAAAAAGAATTATCCAAATGTTGATCTAAGATATGAAGGCAAACCCGATAAATTTATTTTAACTGTGATGCATAATAAAGATGAATTAGAACTTACTGTGTTCGAGTCTGATGAAGTTATACAAATTAACGCGAAAGATGAAGGGGTTGAAGGCACAATGGTGCAAAAATCAGAAAAAAACCAAGCTTATCTTGGAGAGGTGGTGCGCCTAGTAGGCGAGTGGCTGGCGGAAAAAGGAGATATGCATAAGAAAAGCGCATAAGTGGAAAGTATTATATGGCGGTACAGTTTCAGAATAGCAGGTGATAATCATGAAAAAGCTTCCTTTAGATATTAAGGATTATACGATAGCTGCGATAAAATCAGCAGACAAGAACTTAAGGATTGTTGTAGGCAGGCGAGGGCCTGAGGGCGTCTCTTTCCTGGTAAAACATAATCGCGAAGACTATGTGATTACTGTATCAGTAGAAGATGGATGGATCCGCGCGATTTATCCTGGTGGGAGAGTAGAGCGCAAGATACAGGACGTTGACAAATACATGGCAGATATAAAAGAACTGGTAAAAGGCTGGCTAAAAACAGCCCTAAAGAAATCTGCCTAGAAATGAAATAGTTTTTAAACTGCATTTTTTTCTCTTTCTATATGCCTAAAATATTGATTTGCAAACAGAAGAAAGAAACGGTAGATGGCAGGGAGCACATAGTCATAAAACAGAGAAGATACTATGTTGAAAATCTGAATAAAGACTTCCAGACTGCGTATGGAATCATCTCTAAGAAAGATTTGAATGCAGAATCAGGCACTATTGTGAAGACAGACAGGGGCAAGGAGTTTATTGTGCTGGATCCCGGCTATACGGATGAGTACAAAGAGCTAAAGAAACTGCCGCAAACAGTTCCCTTGAAAGATATCGGATTAATAATTGCAGAGACGGGATTGGATAAAAATTCAACAGTTGTTGATGCAGGATTAGGAAGCGCAGCTTTGGCGATATCCCTGGCCAGAGTTTGCAAGAAAGTAACAAGCTACGAGATAAGAGAAGATTTTATCAAGCAGGCGAAGGAAAATATTGATAGGATGGGATTGACGAATATTACTGTTAAGAATGAAAATATTTCAGGAATCAAAGAGAAAAATCTTGATCTTGTAACGCTGGATTTGGGTGAGCCGTGGAAAGTCGTAGAGAACGCGGCGAAAGCACTCAAAGTGGGAGGCTACCTGGTTTGCTATGCGATAAACGTGCCGCAGGTAGAAGAATTCGTTTCAGCTGTCAAGAAAAATAAACAATTATTCTATGAAAAGACTGTTGAGATAATTGAACGCCAGTGGCAGATAGAAGACAGGAAAGTAAGGCCTAAGACAGTCGCGATAGGGCATTCAGGATTCGTAACATTTGCAAGGAAAATCGTCAAATGAAACTATTAGTCATAGGAGACCTGCACGGAAGAAAACCTAAGCTAAGATACAAATCTGATGTAGTTATCGCACCGGGAGATTTCTGTTCGGATGCCATACGCAAATATATTTTTCAAGCCATCAGGCAAACCAAAAAGGGAAGAACGCTGGACTGGAAAAAGATTGCAGGAACGAAAGTAGAAAAAATGCTCGCTAAAGTATACAAAGATGGCAGGAAAGTATTAGCGCAATTAAACCGCGATGGAAGGCCTGTGTATGTAGTTCCGGGGAATTGGGAGCAGGGCAGAGAAGGGCACTACTGGAAAGACCTTGTTAAAGGGTTAAAAAACATAAAAGACTGCCATCTTAAGAGACGGCCGCTGGGAGAGTATGATATAATTGGATATGGCTATGCCAGCGGGCCGGAATATAAGAGCGAATACAAGAAAAAGATGAGCACACTGAGCAAACTGTTCAAAAGTGCAAAAAAACCAGTCATATTTCTCACACATAACATGCCGCAGGGGATTATGGATAAAGTCAGGAAGAAAGACAGCCCCGCATATGGGAAACACTACGGCAGTATTGTGGTTAGAGATATAATCAAAAAATACAAACCCATATTATGCATTGGCGGGCACATGCACGAATACTACGGGAAGAAAGTCATTGGGAAGACCGTCGTGATAAATGCGGGATTTGGAGCAGACAAGAACACAGAAGTAACATTGAATGGGAAAATAAAGACTAAGTTTCATTAGGAGTAATACAACTTCCCTGACCGTTTCTGCTCAGTGTCAAGATTAGAGCCGTGCTTGTTGATTCTCGGGCGTTTAGAGTCGATGTCCCTTCTCAGCGTGATATCAAGCTCTTTCAGGAAATGGTTCATGCCCGCAACCATTTCGTAAGGGCCGTTCACAATGCCCTCTTTTGCAGGAACGCCGTCGAAAACTAACAATCTATCAGAAACATTGTCAATAAATAGCAGGTCGTGATCAACAACAAGAATGGAACAGCCGCGCTGGTCCGCGATATCCCTGACAATCTTGCCAAAATTCAAACGCTGCTCAATGTCAAGATACGCAGACGGCTCGTCAAGCAGGAATAAATCTGCATCCTGGGAAAGGCATCTCGCAATCGCAATCCTCTGCAGCTCGCCGCCTGAACACTCATTCAGTTTTTTGTTAAGCAAAGGTTTCAGCTCAAGAGGCCGCATAAGCTGCACTTCATACTTTGCGATAGCATCCTTCAAAACGACCATCGCAAGCTCCTCGCTGTCAGACTCCAGATACTGCGGCTTATACGCAACCTTAACTTTATGGTCGACATCGCCCTTGTCAGGCTTAATGACATCAGCCAGTATCTTGACAAATGTGGTCTTGCCGATACCGTTCTGGCCAAGCACGCCAACAATTTCTCCTCTTCCAATCATGCCTTCTTTTGCCTCAAGCCTGAAATCTCCAAGAGCCTTTTCAATATCATGCCAGCGTGTAATCGCGGTCTTGCTGATAGTTTTCAAAGGCGGACGTGTGTAAAATTTGATTTCAGTATCCCTGAAACGCATATTCGCCTCCCGGATATAACCTGAAAGGTATGCGTTCATGCCCGTCCTTGTGGACTTAGGAAGACTTACAATACCATACGCTCCCGGACGGCCGTACATGATATGCAGCAAATCAGTCATGTAATCGAGAATTATCAAATCGTGCTCAACAACTAAGACAGCGATGTCGGGCGCAGCAAGATTCCTGATGAACTTGCTTATGTTGATTCTCTGTCTTATGTCTAGGTAGCTTGTTGGCTCGTCAAAAATATAAAAGTCGGCTTTCTTCAAAACACATGCGGCGATAGCAACCCTTTGAAGCTCCCCTCCGCTGATCTGAGTTAAATCCCTGTCAAGCACATGATTAAGCGACAAGGCATCAACAACATCAGACATTATTCCGCGTTCATTCACTTTTTCAAGAAGTTCCCTGGCAGAACCCTTATACATTCGTGTAAGCATCTCGACATGCTGGGGCTTGTAAGAAACTTTGATCTTGCCGTCTTTCAGCTTCTCAAAAAACTTCTGAGCCTCCCCTCCCTTGAAATAATCAACAACCTGGCTGAAGTCCGCTTCCTCATCGGTGCCAAGATTTGGTTTCAGCAAACCTGCAAGAATCTTCAGAGCGGTAGACTTACCAACTCCGTTCCTGCCGACAATGCCAGTAACTTTGCCAAAGACTGGAGTGGGCAGGTTGTAAAGATGGAAACCATTTCTTCCATATCTGTGAATTGGATTTTCAAGCTCTTCAGGAAGATTAATGATATCAATAGCATCATAAGGACAGCGTTTAGGACAGATACCGCAGCCAGTGCACAGAGTTTCATCTATCAAAGCCTTCTTATCAGGAGCGGGACCAGGCACGATACAGTCCATACCCTGCATGTTCACAGGACAGACTTTCGCGCACAAGTAGCCACCGCAGCCCTGCGGATTACACCGATCCTTGCGTACTATAGCTATTCTTGGCATAGCAGATTGTGCATAGGGAGTGTTTAAAAAGGTTGCTCTAGAGGATTGTTTATTTATTCTTGCATATATTCGGTTACAATGTTTATAATTTTCTTAACGATATCGCTGCAATTTTTGAAGTAGATTTTATCCAATATCTCCACGCCAAAGTTTCGTATTAAGTCGCTTATAAGTGCGTGAATAAACGATTGAGTTGCAGATTCAACATTTTTGAAATCTAAAGTTATTTCTTGATTCTTTTTAAGAATCGGATTAATTTTCTCTAATCTAATCTTTCTGGCCAAGTCTTTGTTCTCGGCGAAATTTCCTACAATTGGAAAAAATTTAATTGTTTTCATATGAACTTAGGCCTCCTATATTGCTTCTTCCTCCTCTCTCTTACGGTTTTAACATAGATATCACGGATAAGATCTAATAACTCTGAGAATTCTTGTGTAGTATTCAATGAAATGTCAATCCCAACGATGGTTCCTTTCCAGTAAGGGAGATTATCCTCTTCGGAGTGCCTGTCCTGAAATGGATCCGCGTATAATCTTATTGTCTTGCTTTTAAGCAATTTGTACATAGCGTTTCCACTATAAATCACAAAAAAATCTCTATTCACTTTAGCTATTGATTTGATGAAAAAAAGCCCCGCGCCAGCGTTGAGTTCGGTTCCTCCTTCCTTTCTTGTGGTTCCAGTTATTCCCGGCGTAAGCGCAAGTCTAATTGCTTCTAAGTCGGTCTTGGCGCTATGAGATTTATTGATGGATTCTTTGATTCCGATGCCAGAGTCTGCAATTCCTATTCTAATAGTGTTGCTTTTTTTGTAATACTGTGCGGAGACTATCGCGCCAAATTGGCATTGAGCATGTTCTAACACATTTCTTACTAATTCACTGACAATATACTTGATTGGTTCAGTCTGTGCAGGGTCTAAATGAAGCAAAGGTATCATGTCTCGTATGAATTCGGTAAGCTCACCAGAGTTCTTAATTTGAGTTAAGGGAATGAATCGACCTGCAGATTCATGAACTTTGATATTCATTCTGGATTTGATGCCTAAAAAGCTAAATAGGCCCATTCTTTCAAGATAGTGCTTGGAAGTAGCTTCCAGTTTCTCGCAAAAGATGTTGTTCTTGCCTACCTTTAATCCGAGAGCTGCGACCATACAAAGAACCAAAGGGTGAACTGAAATCCACTTCTTGTTTGCAGTTATTTTGAGTTGTTTAGGGTTAGAACTATTAAAAGCCCGGAAAAACGGATCTATGTTTCCTAAGAAAGCACTATTAGGTAAATGAACCTCCATGCTCCCGGGAATGTTGGATTCTTTATAAATGTTTCCACTTTCCCGGGAATCCCGGTATTTGAAAAAAGAATAGTGAATCTCGGATGGAACACATATAAACTACAAAATTTTTGTTAAATCATGATATTAAACAGTGCGAAGCACGTGGTTCTAGATACGGACATAGGAGGCGATCCTGACGATGCTTATGCTCTTGCACTTGGACTCAACTCCCCTGAAGTACAGGTAGACCTGGTTGTGACTTCAGACGAACACAAAGGGCACAGAAAGAACTTTGCAGAGCGTTTTGTGGACGGAAAAATACCTGTAGTGCAGGGCGCAGACCTCGGAAATAGCAGGCTTTGCGTAGTTTGCGATATCTCAGAAAAATCAGGTCCTGATCCTGACTATTTGGACAAAGTCGCGCAAGTAGTTCAGAAAAACAGGCTTACTTATTATGTCTGTATAAGCCCGCAGACGAACTTAGCGAGATTTCTAGAGTACGCACCCGCGCTGAAGCAAAAGCTACACTTAGTAATAATGGGTGGCAATACAAAGAAAGCAGAACACAATGTGAGATACGATATCGAAGCCGCAAAAAAAGTAATAAGTTCTGGCGTAAAACAAAAATGGGTACTGTCAGATGTAACAGTAGATGAGAAAATGCGAATAACGCCAGACTCCAGCATATTCAGAAAATTAAAAGCATCAAAAAAGCCAGAGTGCAGGCTAATAATGCAGAACGAAGAGCGATTCTGGCAGAAATTATATCCATCTAACTTCCTGCACGATCCGCTGACCCTCTCGACATTGATCTCAGACACTGTGAAGTTCGTGTACAAAAGAATGCAAATAACAGATGAAGGCGTTCTCGCTCCGGGCCAGTATGAGATTGAGGTAAGCGAATCAGCAGATGTTCCAAAACTTCTAAACTTACTGGAAAGAATATTCTAGCAAGACTTAAATACGAATTCACAAATCGGATGACAATGGCATTAAACATACTTGAAAAAGCGGTGCATTCGATAAAAAAAGCATTCGAAGAGCTTGAAGGGCAGGCAGGCAACATGACACTGATACGAGACAAGGCAAGAGAGCTAAGAAAAGTAGTCGAGCCGGTAAATGACGTAGTTCTAAAAATGGAAGGGGAGCTTAAGTGCATATCATTGGGACGAATCCCGGACATGCTTGAAGAAGCTGCGGAAATGCCTGAAGAAGAATACAACAAGTTCATCCGCGCAGTGCTCGGAAGAGATATACCTGTATGATGTATACTATAGTATATACACAAAATAATAAAGCAAAATTAGCGTCTAATCTGCTATTGAGGTGATATTCAATGGCTAGAACAAAGAGAAGAGGCAGAGGCCTTTTCTGGATCCTGATACTTCTTTTAATAGGTGCGGGAATTTGGTATTATAACCAGACAGATGTCACTCCCGGGCTTGCAGTAGCGAGGCCTAAAGCGCCGGTGCTCGTTGCGATTGACGACACGTCCAATGCGATGGGAGTAGTAGCAGCGACAAATGCGGTGCAGCAATTCGAGTTGATTCTGGGCAAAGGCTCTGCTGAAACGCGGTTATTCAGCGAAGTAGCTCCAAAAGACCTTACAAAATGGAAAACAGCGATGCTGATAAACTCACCGGGAACAGTGACAACACCAGAAGTTAGAGTATATACATCAATTTATGACAAGGCCCCGGCACAGTATGTGAAAGCAACAACAGCAGCAATAAATGCAATAAAACCAACATACTCGCAGACAAAACTGCATTCAGAAATGGATCTCCATAGCATAGGCCAGCTTTGGTAAATTATTTTTCTTTTTATTGAGAGCCAGTCCTAGTCCAGATCTTAGCTTCGGCGGTCTTCCATATCTTAGGCTTGCATTTATCGCATTCCCAGTCCATCTTCAAAGAAATAGTATTAGAACTGCCAAACTTCTCAACTCTATGCTTGTCACAGGCATCAGTGTAAAAAACAACTTTGACTTCACTCACGACTCTCACACTTTTTTGTAAAAAATCAAGAATTCCTATTTAAATAATTTATGAAATAAAAAAATCAATGAAACCTGTGCCTGTTCCTGCCGAAGCCGCCCCTTCTGCCCGCGAAATTGCGGGTGCCGCGGCTTTGCATATAAGCATTAAAGCGCAGCTTAGGGAAGTCTTCTTTCTCACACTTCTCAATCTTCATCTCATGCCTTTCAAGAACCATGCTAAAAGTATCATAATCCTTGTGGCTAAGAAGCGTAATTGCCTTGCCTGTTTCGCCTGCTCTTGCAGTACGTCCAATCCTGTGAACATACTCCTGAGGGTCCTGCGACAAATCATAGTTGAACACGTGCGTCACGTCTTTGATATCAAGTCCCCTTGCAGCAACAGATGAAGCAACCAAAATATTCGGCTTTCCCTTGTGAAAGTTCTCAATAGCCCTCAAACGCTTATTCTGCGTAAGCTTACCATGAATCATTTCAGCTTTAATGCCCTGATCTCTCAAGTTTTTAGCAACAATATCAACAGTCGCCCTTGCTGAACAGAAAATAATCGCCCTCTCAGGCTGCTCTTTCTTCAACAGGTGAACCAAAAGAGAGAATTTCTCATTTATCTGGACGTCATAATAATATTGTGCAAGGAAATCCCCCTTGACCTGCTTTTCAGCTTCAGCAGTAGCAGGATCTGTCATATACCTTTTCTTAAGGTAATTAATCTCATCTGAGATGGTCGCGCCGAACAAAAGCATCTGCTCTTTCCTGGCCTGCGAAAGAATCCTGTCAATATCCTCAATAAATCCCATCTCAACCATCTTGTCAGCTTCATCCAAAACTACACACTTGGTGTGCGAAAGATCAAGATTGCCTCTTTCCAGGTGGTCAAGCAGACGGCCCGGAGTTCCGACAACAATCTCAGCTCTACGCATGTTCTGAATCTGGGGATCTAGAGCGACGCCGCCAAAAACAGTTGTGATAAAGCAGTTGGAATACTTTCCGAATTTCACCAGCTCTTTTGAGATCTGGACTGCCAATTCTCTCGTAGGAACAATAATCAGCCCCTGGATACCCTTGCCTTTTTCCATTTTCTCAAGCAAAGGAACACCGAAAGCAGCGGTCTTTCCAGACCCTGTCTTAGAAATACCGACCAGATCTTTACCTTCCTGAATAAGAGGAATTGCCTTTTCCTGGATTAACGTTGGATTCACTAAACCAATGTCGTTCAGAGCCCTGACTATATCAGAGCTTACATTTATGTCTTCAAACTTCATTTCTATATCTCCTTGGATAACATTTGTGAAACAGAATGAGCGTAATAGTATCTCTCTGTCTCTGCCTTCCAATTATAGTTATGACTATGGGGTGGTGGTATTTAAAGCTTTCGGTTTTAAGTATTTATAAAGGGCTTCACGGGATTTCAGAGCATCTTCCTTCAAATTGCACTCGATAATTATCTTCTTCACCCTTGAAAGGTCTAAATTGTCAAGAACGTGCTTCCAGTCCAAAATGCCATCGCTTAGAGCTATGTGCTGGTCTTTCTGGCCATTATTATTATGGGCATGGATGTAAACAACGCGGTCCTTGACCTTATCAAGAAACTCATCAAGCTGTATGCCTAAATGACCGGTTTGAAGAGCCACGTTCATATGGCCAAGATCAAGATTATAACCAAGATCAGGGAACCGGTTTAAAACAGATAAACAGAGCTCGGC
>JAHWHO010000102.1 GCA_019323255.1 Candidatus Woesearchaeota archaeon | reverse complement strand
GAGAATCAAACTAAGTATTATTACTATTAGCGCGTTTCGCATAATGACCTCTAGTAGTATTTTTGCGGCTCGTCTTTGTCGCGCATTTTGGCTATGCCGATGCCTATTCCCAGCAATATTAGGATTATGATCAGCACTGCGAGTGTAATCTCAAGAACGCCTTTCACAGGAACATCTTTGCTTGTCTCTACTTGCGTTGTAAATGTGAGCTCTTCCTGCGCATCTCCTGTAGCGACTAGCGCCGTCAATGTATGCGAGCCTGCTGGAACATCTTCGTTTGTATCTACGTTTATGAATACTGTCTTAACTTTGCCGGCTTCGACAATGATTGCGCTTGACGGAGTCACACTTACTTTTGCCCAGTCGACTTGCGGCGGGGTAATAGTGAATGACTTGCTGTTTCTTCCTTCGTTTTCGATTGTTATTGGGAATACTGCAGTGTTTCCCGGCATCACATTTTGAAGCGTTGCACTTAGCCCTATGCTGACTTTTTCTTCTGTTGTCTGCTGTGCATAGGTCTCATCTGCAAGTACATTGATTACTGTCTCTGCAGTTTCTTTCATGTGCTTGCCGTCGTATTCTACTTCAACGATCGCCTTGTATGTTCCTGCTTCTGTTCCCCGGGGAATCCTTAGGTAGATATCCTCGGTCTCTTCTGAATCGTCATTGTCTATCTCATCTATGTACTCTGATCCTGATACGCCTATCTCAGGAATTGTAAATGTGACTTTAACATCCGTCTCATCTTTTTCGCCCTGGTTTTCCACGCGTACTGAAGCGAGCAATGCGCTTCCTGCCTTTATTGTGCTTCCAGGCGTCAGGAGTAGATCATCAATTACTACTGCGTGTCTTGGCACGTCGATTTTTAGGTTGTATGTTGCGATTGTTGATGTGTGGTCTCTGTCTGAGACTTCAATTCTTAGCTTGTACGCATCCTCATCCATATCGTCTGGAATTTCTAAGTGAAGTCTCTTGATGTATGTGACATTGGCATCCGCATCAAATACAGGGGTTGTGTCGCTGATGCTTGAATATTCGTAGCCTTTTATCGACGCTTCAACTTCGACATTGTCAAGATCTTCTGTTGGGGTCAGCCTTACTTCTACTTCGTATTCGTTTCCTCTCTCGATGCTAACCCTGTTTACAGAATCCAGTTTCAGTTCAATGTCATCGAACTCTACATGATCGATCGTTGTTGGTACGGCTCTTGCTGCTATAACCACTGTTGATAGCACAAGTAAAAAGGCCAGGATTATTTTCAGTGATTTCATTATTTATTCCCCCCTGTGCGTGTCTGTGCGACTAGGCTACTTAAATATTTCTATTCTTGAGTAAGTATAAGTTTTGACTACTGAAATATAGTGTCAAAAAAGTCATACTACGTAAACATCTCTGTAAAGCACCCTGCTGACATCGCCGTTATGGAATGTAAACCTGATGTTGTAAAGGCCTGGCTCAGCATACTCAGGAATCTCAAGCACGAGCGTTTCTTTTTCATTTCTGCTGACATCCAATCTTGCAGTTGCCCTTGTTGCAAGCTCCTGTATTATTGCTGCGACTTGGACATTCTCAAGCTTGCCGCCTTTGTTTTTCATCGATATTGTTATTGGCACTAAATCGCCTGCAATGACCATATCATTTGGCATGTATATTGAGCCTACAAACAAGCGGTCTTTTTCTTCTTCAGGAATTATTATCTCATCATCGTCGGGATCCGGATCATATTCTTTCGCTACAACTGATAGGTCGAAATTTGCATATACTCCATTGCAGCTCAGCGAAACTGTTTCTGTGCCCGCATAAGCAGGATCAAGATCTCTGATCACAAGATCAAAACCGCTCCAGTATAGCATATAATTTTGGTGCGTGCTCTCTAAGCTTACAATTTCATAATCATCTGGGTCTGTGCACAGTAATGCAAGGCCTTTGTAAATCATAGTGCCGTCTGTGCTGCCCTGCTGTATTGCCTTGTTCTTAAGAAGCGCCCAGTATGCGGGCTGGTCAACTACAACGTTGTTTGCCTGTACTGTAAGCATGAATGAGTTCTGCACACCATTGCAGTTTAGTTCGACAGTTTCTGTACCTGTATATTGCGAGTCAAGGTTCTCTATTACCAAGTCTGCGCCGTTAAAGTGAAGATTATAAGGATGGATGCTTCTAACGCGCATTCTTATTGCATCATCAGGGTCTTCACACATTGAGTAGAGATCCTCATATACTATAGTGCCATCAGGGCTTCCCTGCATTATTGTCTGGTGGTCAAGATCCTGCCACACTGCAGGCTGGTCTGGCACTGCTGGTATAAGTATTACCTCATTAGTTGCGGGCTCATCAAGCTCCGGCATGGGTATCCAGAATGGTCCGAAACCCTGTACAGCAGGCGCAATTAGAAAAGAGGCAATCATCACGATTGATATATATGGAAATAGTTTTGTTTTCATCTAATCCCCTCCTTATATGTGAAAAAGTTAAAAAAAATAGTGCAATGCACTCGTTTATTCTGATGCTTCTGACGCTGCTGGTGCGTACATACGTTCAAGCGCATTAAGCAACTCTCTGTTCGTGTACTCATTAGCCGCTTCAGGATTTCTAAGCACTGGTGCAACCCATGCTGCTTCAACATGTCCGTTTTCTGTTGGGTAATCCAGCAAGTCGTATACGGTTGCTTCTTTTGTATTCCCATCCGCATCTGTGTAGGTCAATGTTGCCTGGTCGTCAGCGCCAAGGCGTACGAGATACAGCAAGCCTTTCGTGAGCTCTACTTGCTCATTGCTTCTCGTGTTTTCTTCTTCCCACACGCCTTCTACGTCATAAACACGTACAACAAGGCCATTTTCATCTCTCTCGATAAAGCCCCTGTTCGTCATGGCGCGATCAACTGGCATCCAATAGTTAGGCGTCTTTTCACCATCTTCATCAACAGCCCACAGTTCTGTTCCGACATTTCTGTGCTCTCCGTTTGGCTGGATTGCTACATGTGACTGTTCACTGCCATTTGCCTTGTTTATTCCATATGCAATGATTGCTCTTGCAACAGCCTGATATGGTTCAAGGTCAAGGTCTAATGCTTCGCTGACTGTGCTCCATGGAAGTCCGCCGAAGTCGTACTCATCTCCGCCGAATCCAATTTTATCAGGTTGGCAGTTGTCGTCGCCATCGCACTTGAAGTCGATTGCTCCGACTGCTCCGAGATTGTCTGCTGCGAATTGGTTCATGTAAGCTGCAAGAACTCTGTCGTTCAACTCGAATTCTTCTGCGATCTCGCGCATTGGTCCTGCATCTCCACTATAACGCTCTAAAAGATTCTGTTTCTTTATTTCGCTGTGAAGTTCATATGCCTCCATTATTGCGATCTGGGCTTCATTGTCCCATGTGCCTTTCTGATTGTCTGCGAGATCTCTTTGTAGAAGCGTATCCTGGATTGTCCTTCTGATATAAGTCATATCTTTTTCAAGTGAGTGTTCAGTAGCTTGGGTTGAGTGCGCCTCGGCCGCTTCTCTTGTTTGTCGCTGCAATTTTTCAGCAGTGCTCTCTGTTACATCTGCAACTTGATTTTCAGCACATCTAGTCAGAGTCAATGCTGCGAGTGGTACACTACTCAGCTTAACACATGCAGTTACTATTTGTTTTCCATTAGGCATTTTTTCCCCTCCCGATCGTTCGAAATATGATCAAACGAATATGTTATCCCACTGCAGAGTGGTACTAATATTTAAAGCTTTCTGCAATCATTCGTTTTGCTTCTTGGCGGCATAACCAAATGCTTGGCTAAATGACAACGCGAATGATACTCTGTCATTCTCGCCGTCGTATCTTAAGTCAAACATGCCCCTGATTCCGTTTATGTTTACGAGCACTCCTGCTCCGCCGAATGCATAATCAGACAGTTCGTCCATTCCGTTTTCCGTGCTTGGCTTATCAAGGCTTCTGTTCCTGATTCCAAGATAAGGCATCAGCGTTATAGCTCTAGCAACATCACTGTCTCCAAACAACAGTTTTCCGCTTATCGGGCAGCCGAACTTGTACATCTCTGCACGGCCTTCCTCAAGCCCTTGAAAGAAGTACTGTGTCCAGTCTACATGGAATCTCGGGCTGACATCGCCAAGATCAAGTTCAACCATTCCGGAAATTCCATCTCTTCCGAATTCGCCTTCAGCGATATTCCCGAGTATGTCTGATCCGTGCCACTGGCCTCTCATATTTTTGTGCGTTCCGAAAAGATCCGCAAGTACTCTCAAGTCTCCAAAGCCCAGGTCTGCTCCAACACCCAATCTCAAACCAAGTTGTGCTGAGCCTCTTCCTTTTCCAAGGCCATTGTCAATATTCACCCTGTCATTGAATTGCGACCATTCCCCCCTTAAGTAAGCTCGTGCATCAATCTCATTTCTATTTCCAAGGTCAAAATCATAACCGCCGCTGAACTCGCCGTCCAGTTGCCACATCGATAGAGGATCAATTCCGACTTTACCATTGGCTGCCACTCCGTGCATAGCATTGGCTCCAAGTCCAAATGTTAATCTTTCCAGTCCCTCAAATGGGCTTAACAGCAGCTCTCCTCCAACAGCACCCGCATCAAGATCGCCCTGCTGTGATCCGAGTGTAAACAAGCCGCTTAGCAAGTAGCTTCCTCTTACCCTGCCCTCAGGCGTCAGGAAATTCAGAATAGGATCTTCTCCTCTTACTGTGAGGAATGGTGATTCAAATCTGGTCTCATAAGATTCCGCTGAAGCGTCTACGTTAGTATCCACCGGGTCAGTAACTTGCTGAGGCGTTTCTTCATGCTCAGCAGCATTAAGTTTTCTAAGATAGTCGCTTATATTTCCTGCTTTTGCGTCTTGTGTCGCAAGCCCTAAAGTTAATATAGCTGCAGGCACAGCAGGCAATGCGGTAGATACAATAATATTTGATTTGTTGTTCATGATTTCCCCTCCATAATCAGGATATTTGCACGAACTACAAACTAATATATAAGGTTTTCTATGTGTTGCCATTCCGAAGTAACAATTCCTCTACTAGGGAGATAACCACTGAGAAGTAACTAAAGATCACAAATATTATAAAGCCCCTGTTCGGAAAAAAAGGTTATGCAGATGATTAAGAAGTTTTTCATACACTCGCGAGAGCTTTTAACAGACTCAAAGATCTTCATACAAAGATCATTGTCCTATGTTGCGATACTCAACTCAGGCATGATTTTATTCTTGATGCTTGCAAAACTGGAAAATTACGGAATAGACATAAATCTTACTAAATGGTTCCTTCCGATATTCATAATGACCGTCGCAGGGATGATAACTGTGGGATTTATCGACACTAAACTCGGCTTCTTTGCTGAAGAAAAAAGAAGGATTCACAACAGGGATCCCCACGAAAAAGACATAATTAGGCGTCTCGACAAAATTGAAAAGCTGCTTCAGAGAAAGGTTTAAAAGAAGTTCCTGTTTGGCACGTTTTTATGGAATCAAAAGAGTCTGAATCTACACAACCCGTTAAGGGCGGCAAAGAGATACTAGCGCACTTCAAGAGCATCTGCAAGTTCCTTGGCAAGCATGCACTTCTTATTACGCTGATTCTGGCTATTGGCTTGCAGTTCGTGCCGAATGGAGAGGGCACGTTCCCATGGGGAGGAATCTACATGCGCATGCAGGCGCAGGACCTGCCTATTGCAGACCAATGGGCCGAACAGAGCATACTGCAGGGTATCAAGTCCCAAGTAACTAGTTCTGTAAATCAGGAATATCCCAATCTTCCAGATGCGAATAAGAAGACTCTTGTAGATGAGAAGGTCGCAGAATTCAAAAAAGATGCAGCCAAGGAGATTGCAACTCAGACTAAAACTACTTCTGAGCAGATTAAAGATCACTTCATGTACGAAGAAAATGGCAAGAAATTTGTATACATGCCTGATATTGATACTTATTATTATTTGCGCGGTGCGAGGAACCTGCTCGAGAAAGGCCATACTTATGACGAGCTAAAAAACGGAATTCCCTGGGATAACCATGTTATTGCTCCGCTTGGAAGAGAGACATCTGCCTCTCTGGCGCCGTCATATATGTATGTTTATATTTTCAAGGTATTCAAGATATTCTCTCCAAGCATTAATTTGATGGACGCTGCGAACTACTTCCCAATTATTTTCATGCTGCTCGCTTTGTTCCCTGCTTTTTTTCTCGGGCGCAAACTTGCGGGCAACCTAGGCGGATTCTTTTCCGTAACTATGGTAGCAATCCTGCCGGCGATTATGGCCAGGACACCCTGGGGACATGCAGATACCGATGCATACAACATATTTTTTCCTCTGCTCATAACCTGGCTTGTTGTTGAGATGGTTTACGCCAAGGGCTGGAAAAATAAAAGCATATTTTGCGGTCTTGCCGCGCTGTCAATGGGATTGTACAGCATATTCTGGGGCACATGGCAGTTCATATTCTACTTCAATATTTGTGCACTTATTGCACTCGGCGGCGCTACTTATGCAAATTCAGTGCTGTCAAATAAGTGGAAACTTGCTCTGGCATGTTTAGTCATTATAGGCATTTTTTGCAGTTTTGGAAACAATATGCTGTGGCCGGCTATTTTCTACCTCGCTGCAGTTCTCGTGCTGGTAGCAGCAACTGTTAAAGCCTTGCTGGCAAAGAAACTCGGTTCTGCATTCAGCAAAGTTAAACCAACGCTGTATCAAATACTGGCGCTTGTTGTAGCGACGGTGATTGCAATTTTTATATTCCATGGGCGCAAGGCATTCAATGTTATTTCGATTACAATATTAAAAGCTACAAGCATTCAGACTCTGAAGCAGGCAGCGCACAGCTCATTATGGCCGAACGTTTATACAACAGTTGCAGAGCTTAATCCAGGATCATTTAATACGATTATTGGTTCGCTCGGCGGCAAGGTTTTCTTCTTTTTGGCATTATTGGGCGTCTTTCTGCTGATAACCCAAAATAGCAAAAGGAAGTTTTGGTACGGTGCAGCCTTCCTTGTTTGGTTCTTTATTACGATCAGCACCCAGAGTGTAGCTATCTTTATTGCAGGGCTTGCTTTGCTCGGCCTCTCGCTTATATTCGAAAAAACAGATTATGCAAAAGTATTTGGCGGAGTTCTTATGCTGATTTGGTTCGGCGGTACTGTATATGCAAGCCTCAAAGGTATTCGTTTTACTTTGCTTGCAGGTCCTGCTTTTGCTATAGCTTTCGCAAGCGCGATCGGATTGATCACCAGCAAGCTATCTAACTGGGCAGACAAGCAGATACACATAAACAAGATTATTTCTACTACTCTGATTATTGCGCTTGTAGGTCTTATGCTGATGAATCCTGTCTCGGGCAAAGGGCTTGTAAAGGAGTCATACATCAGGGCTACAAGCGATGTTCCGCTTGTCAATGATGCATGGTGGAATGTTCTTACAAAAATTAAAGAAGACTCCCCGCCAAATGCAATCATTAATTCCTGGTGGGACTTTGGCCATCATTTCAAGTACATAGCCGACAGAGCTGTAACTTTCGACGGGGGTTCTCAGAACAGTCCTATGGCGCACTGGATCGGCCGCACATTGCAGACAGACAATGAAAAAGAAGCGGTGGGTATTCTAAGAATGCTTGACTGCGGCTCTAATACTGCTTACGAGAAAATTCTGAATGAAACAGGAGACATACATGAGTCTATCTCGATCATCAAGCAGATTATTCTGCTGGACAAGAGCAATGCTTCGAAAGTGCTTTCCGGAAAGGGCCTGAATCCTGATGAGATTCTGCCTCTAACGCATTGCGATCCGCCCGAGGATTACTTTATCGTGAGCGCAGATATGACGGGCAAAGCAGGCGTATGGTCGCACTTCGGCCTGTGGGATTTTGATAAAGCAGATATCTGGAAAAACTACAGGAAGATGCCAAAAGAAACTGCGGTCGAGAAAATGACTGAGAAGTTTGGCTATTCTGAGAATAAGGCGGAAGATCTTTATGACGAAGTCCAGGCGCTTGGCTCTGAGAAAGAAGCGAACAGTTGGATTAGCCCCTGGCCTTCATTCCAGGGCAACCCCGCAGCCTGCAAAGCAGCAAAAGGCCAGCTAATTTGTAACAATATTTACATTAACGCTTCAACTTTGAAAGCAGATATAGTTTTGCCTCAGGGAAGAGGAGTTGCATATTCTGTTGCTGTACCTACAGGCGATGGCTTCAAGGAGATTGTGCAGGAGAAGTTTAGTGCGAAAGTTAGTGTTTTGCTGGTTCCAAGAGAAGGCGGCAAATACCAGGCGATACTTGTAGATCCTCTGCTCGCAAAGAGCATGTACACTAGGCTTTTCTACCTGGACGGTCATTCAACCACCTGCTTCGAGAAGTTTACAAATGCCCAGCAAATAGTTAGCGGTCCGATCTTTGTATGGAAGGTTGACTGGACTTGCGGCCAGGATAATAAGCTTAATGTTCTTGAACCAAAATCTGAAGTGGCAGAGGGCAACACTGTTGCAGTGAATTACATAGGCTATCTGGATAATGGAACTGTTTTTGACTCCAGCCTGCCCGACTGGCAAAATGAAAACATTTCGCAAGATTCAGAATTCTCTGCGGATTTTAAGACGTTGAGCTTTATTGCAGGAAGCGGCCAGATGATTAAAGGTGTTGATAAGGCTGTTATAGGCATGAAGCAGGGGGAAGTGAAAACAATCAGGATATCTCCTGAGGACGCGTATGGCACAGACCCCAAAAAGCATCCGCTTGGCAATAAAACTCTGAATTTCAAGCTAAGGGTTGTCAGCATACATTGAGGTTCACAACACTTTTAAACTGGCCTTTTTGAAAATCGATCATGGACAAAATATGGGTTGTCATGGCCGCATTTAATGAGGAGAAAAGTGTTGGAACAGTAGTCAGCAATCTTAGAAGCCAGGGCTATAGAAATGTTCTTGTTGTTGATGATGGCTCTGCGGACAATACTTGTGCAGCTGCTAAAGCTGCAGGAGCTCAGGTTCTGCTGCATAAGATGAATCTTGGCCAGGGTGCAGCGTTAAGAACTGGAATAAGCTATGCTCTGAAAAGGGGTGCGGATTATGTTATAACATTTGATGCAGATGGCCAGCATAAGGTTTCAGAAATTCCTTCGTTGATTGCGCCTCTTAAGACAGGCCAATATGATGTCGCTTTAGGCTCCCGGTTTTTGAAAGGGTCTAATTCAAAGGTGCCGTTCACCAGAAAGCTCTTCCTCAAAGGCGGCGCTTTTTTGATGTTTCTCTTTTACAATGTTAAAGTTACGGACTCTCACAATGGATTCCGCGCGCTGACACGCAGGGCTGCTCAGGCGATTAAGATAACCTGCAACCGTATGGAGCATGCAAGCGAGATAATTGACGAGATAGGCAGGTACAAGTTAAAATATAAGGAAGTGCCTGTTACTGTGAAATACACAGGTTATTCTAAGACCAAAGGACAGAGTTCTTTGAATGCTTTCAGAATTTTCTACAGGATGATTGTTAACAAAGCGAAAAAAATGAGAAATTAAATTTTTATTATTCCTCCCGCGACGACATCATGGCCCTTGACGAGTACGAATCTTCCCATTGTTGGAATATCATTGAAGTCGTCGTATATTATCGGCTTTTCTGATTCGATATTCAATGTGCCTACTTCTGTGTTCTTAAGCAATGCTGCATTTTCTTCCAGTATGTCAAGCGTTGAGGAGTCCATCCTTTTCCTGATATCTTTTACTTTTATTGTTATTGCCTGTGTTGCAAGCTGCATTGTGAGAAGCTCGTCTTTCTTTAGCTCTTCTTTGCTCATCCAGAACACGGTAACATCGAGGTTCTTAGACATTTTGGGTGCTGCACCCGGGGCATAACCTACATGGCCTCTGTCAACAAACAGCGCATCATCCAGTGTAATGCCTATACTGTCGCCTGCCTTTGCTTCAGTGGGCTCTTGCCCCATTTTCTCAATTGTTTTGACTGTTGATGTGTTCTCTTCAGGTGCAAACATGATTTCCTGCCCTTTTTTTAACCTGCCTGCTTCAACTCTGCCTACAAAGATTCGCTTGTCATCTATCTTGTAAACATCCTGTATTGGGTACCTTAACGGCTTT
>JAHWHO010000101.1 GCA_019323255.1 Candidatus Woesearchaeota archaeon | reverse complement strand
AGCGCATATATTTCCTTTGTCTTGTAGAATATTAGCCCGCAAAGAACGACTATCAGTGTTGTGAAGATGATCTCGAATGTCATCCTCATAGGATCGAAAAATGGGTGTGGTGGCATTATTATATCCCTTCTTTTGCCATTTATAAAAACTATGGATTATTGGTGAACATTTCTAAGTGGACGTTTAATCCACCTTATTTTTAAATACCCTTTAATATATACTGGTATAATCATGAAGCAATGCATCCTTAAGCTGGATAATGTGTATAAGATCTATCAGATGGGTGAGGTAAAGGTTCCTGCGCTCAGGGGCGTTTCTATTGAGATAAACAAGGGCGATTTTGTCGCGATTATGGGTGCTTCCGGCAGTGGAAAGTCAACGATGATGAATCTTATTGGCTGTCTTGACCTTCCGACTAAGGGCACTGTAAGGCTGAAGGGCAGGGATATCAGCCAGCTTGATGAGTCTGATCTTGCTTCTTTCCGCGGGAAAACGATTGGTTTTGTTTTCCAGCAGTATAATCTTATTCCTTCTATGACTGCATTTCATAATGTTCTTCTTCCCCTGGAATTCCAGGAGATTCCTGATTCTGTCGCGAAAGAGCGTGCGGAGAAAATTCTGAAGCTTGTGGGTTTGAGCGACAAGATGTATAATCTACCTTCCCAGCTCTCCGGGGGCCAGCAGCAAAGGGTTTCTATTGCGAGAAGCCTTGTTGGTGACCCGGAGATCATTCTTGCCGACGAGCCTACGGGCGCTCTGGATTCTGTTACGGGCAGGGAGATTCTTGAGACTTTGAAGAAGCTGTGGAAGAAGGAGGGCAAGACTGTTATCATGGTTACGCATGATATGAAGCTTGCGAAGTATGCTCATACGATTATTAAACTGAAAGATGGTCAGGTGTTAAAATGAAACGAATGCTTGTATTATTGGTTGCACTTTGTCTGGTCGTATCGGCCGCGGCGAGTGATTTCTTGAGCGTTAGCCTTGTGAACCAGGATCCTGATCCTGCGCTTGCAGGGAATGTTGTTGAGGTTCGTCTTGGCGTGACGAATGAGGGCACGGCCGTTACTGAGGATATGGTGCTCGAGCTTGAGGAAGAATATCCTTTTAGCATGGTGCCTGGTGAGTCCGCTGTAAAGAATGTGGGATATCTTGGTGCTTACGGCACGAGCGATAATCAAAAAGTTTTGAAGTTCAGGATTCAGGTTGCGAACAGCGCTACTGCTGGCTCTTACACTTTGACTTTCCTGCAATATAGGCAGGGCCAGAAGGATCTTGGTGCGGTAGAGGTTGATGTTCCTGTTGATCTTAAGAGCAAGGAGGGTGTTGAAGTCATCTATATTGACAGGAATACGCTTGTTCCCGGCACGCTTACTCCTCTTAAGTTTGTTGTGAATAATGTTGGCAGTGCTCCTTTGCGTGATCTTACTTTCTCATGGGATAATGCTGATGGCGTGATCCTGCCTGTCGGCTCTGACAACCAGAAGTATATCAAGTATGTTGAGATTGGCGACAGTGCTGAGCTTGACTATAATGTTGTTGCTGACTCTAATGCGGATCCGGGATTGTACAAGCTTGATCTTTCCCTGAACTATGATGATCCTGTTTCAGGTTCTGCGCAGTCCATTAACACAATTGCAGGTGTTTATGTTGGCGGAGGCACTGATTTTGATGTTTCATTCTCAGAATCTTCAAGCGGCGAGACATCCTTCACTGTTGCAAACATCGGCAGTAATCCTGCGACGAGCGTAATGGTAAGCATTCCTGAACAGAGCGGCTGGAGGGTTTCGGGCTCGAAGGCTTCGATCATCGGCAATCTTGACAAGGGCGATTATACTGTAGCTTCCTTTTCATTGTCGAAAGGCGGCTCTATGGGGATGCAAGCACGTGATACTACTACGCAAGATACCACGCAACCCAGAACGACTTCCAATCTTGTTACTGTGCAGATTGATTACACTGACACGATGGGCCAGCGTCTTTCTGTTGAGAAGCAGGTTGAAGTTAATAGTAATGGCGGGATGGCTGCCATGGGCAGTACTGATTCAAGCGGGACACCGGCCAGGTCTATGAATGGAAGGTTTGGCGCTCCGGCCCAGACTAACAGCTTCTGGACGATTATCAAGTGGCCGTTCTTTGTGCTTTTGATAGTTGGGGCTTACTTTGGTTACAGGTATTATAGGAAGCGCAAGACCGGTAAGAAGAAATAATGTCGAGGGTCGATAAATGAAGCTAATTAAATGCCTTAGACATGCTTTGAATATGGTTTTGAATAGTAAGCTTAGGTCATGGCTTACTATTATTGGCATTGTCATTGGCGTTGCTTCTGTTATTGCTATTGTTTCTATGGGACAGGGCATGAAATCTGAGATGGAGAGCCAGATGGGTGCTCTTGGCGGCGATATTCTGACCGTAAGTGCGGGTTTTTCTCGCGGCGGCGGCATGTTTGGGCATGGCGGCCCTGGCGGCGGTGGCGGTTCTGCAACCGAGGAAGAAGTTGTTCTAGGCAAGACGGATTTGCAAGCTTTGAGGGGCATTCCTGACCTTGCTTATATTGACACGCAGATCAGGGGGAATGTTGAAGTTTCTTATCTCGGGAAAAAGGGCAGTGTTTCCCTGACTGGTGTAGACCAAAAATCATGGGCACATATAACTACCGAACAGATCGATAAGGGCAGGCTTCTTGATTCTGCCGACCAGAATGTTATTGTGATTGGCGGCAGGCTTGCGGATGGTTATTTTGACCAGCCTCTTGGCCTTAATCAGATGCTGACGATTGAAGGCAGCAATTATCGCGTCGTTGGCATTCTTGATGATGACAGGACTAGCATTTACATGCCGATTAGTATGGCTTACCAGGTGCTTGATGACAAGGAGCGGGATGTTTACGATTCTATTGTCCTGAAAGTAAAGGATGAGAATTATCTTGATGAGGCGATTGCTGCTGTTGAGAAAAAATTGATGCTTGTGCGCCATGTCAATGAGAAAGAAAAGGATTTTACCGTTTCCTCTTCTAAGCAGATGCAGGAGACGCGTTCTGAGATGATGAGCTCTATGCAGATCTTCCTGACTGCTATTGCAGCTGTTTCGCTTTTAGTTGGTGCTGTCGGCATTGCCAATACTATGTTTACGTCTGTTCTTGAGAAGACTAAGCAGATTGGTATTATGAAGGCGATTGGTGCAAGGAATAGGGATATTATGATGATATTTTTACTTAATGCCGGCTTGATTGGATTGGTTGGCGGCATTCTTGGCGCTGTTTTTGGAACTTCATTAAGTGCAGCTCTTCCTTCTTTGTTAGGCGGTACGCCGATGAGTCGTGGCGGAACTGCTGTTACAGTGCAGATTATTATTGTCGCGCTTGCTGTGAGCGTTCTTGTAGGAATGATTGCTGGTGCCATTCCCGCGTATAAGGCCAGTAAGTTGAAACCTGTAGACGCGCTTAGGTATGAATAGTTTTGAGTATACGAATTTTTAAATAGGCATTTCTGACTTGCGTTATTATGGCGAGAGATCCGACTGACACGAGCAGGATCACCAGAACTGACAGGATTACAAACACAGATAGAATTACTGATGATTCTAAGATTACTGATACAGGCAAAATTACTGACATTTCAAAGATTGTTGGCGATGCTATGAGAGATGTTGCCGAAAATCCTGATGAGGATTTTTATCCGTTTATTGATGTGCACAGCCATTTGGTTCCTTTGCCTTTCCTTCCTCCTGATGTTGTTGAAGCTACTTTCTATCGTCAGGATCTCCCGGTGCCTTTTCCGCTTGTAAGATACGCTTCCGATTTGGTCAGCATTGTTGATTATATTTCTGGTTTGTCCTCGTTGATTGTAGATGCAGTTAGAGGCACGAATAGCGGCGGTCGTATATTAGGCACTCTTGATGCGATGGGTAAAAAGAAGATATTTGAGCTCGCGGATCTCGCCCGCAATGATATGCTGGCAGCAGGTGTTGATTGCATGGCCCCTTTGGCTCTTGACTTATGGGGCGGCAGTATGCAGGAAGAGGACATTGAGTGCTCTTACAGTGAGCAGATAAATCAACTGGTTGATTGCATTCCACTCCATCCGTGGAAGTTTTTCCCTTTTGTTATGTTTGATCCGCGCCGCCCGGATGCTTTGGACATTGTCAAAGACGCCATTAGCCGTGGTGCGGTAGGAGTTAAGTTTTATCCTGCGATGGGCTACAATCCTAATCCGGATGCAGAAACAAATACTGCTGAGATGAAGCAGGCACTTGAAGATCTTTATGAGTATTGCCAGCAGTTCAATATCCCTATCATTTCTCATTGCACTGCGGGTGGTTCCATGCCGGGCCATCTGTTTGAGTTGAGTGAAGAACAGCAGAAGACTATTCTTAGTGCGCAGGATATCTCAGCCGCGTTAAAGGAAGCAATTATTGAATGCCAGATGCAAAAAGTCTGGCCGTTCTCTGACCCGAAGAATTGGGAGCCTGTTCTTGCGAAATATAATATCCGTGTAAACTTAGCCCATATGGGCAGCGGCAACTGGTTTAGGGAGGAAGGTGCTGTCAAGGAGATTGAAAATGAATGGAGAAATGACATATGCAGGATGATTGACACGAAGTATGCTGGCAGGGTATACACTGACCTTTCGAGCGATAATGAGATGTGTCTTGACAGTAATAGCGATGCTTATTTCTTCAGGCTGCACAATTTGCTTAAGCAGGATCCATGGAAGAGCAGGATTTTGTTTGGTATTGATTGGCCTTTGGATCGTATCTTCCATGTGATGTCTGCATATGTTAAGGCATACAGGGCTAACTTAACTCCCTCGGAATTATGCCAGGTTGCTTCGCTTAATAATGTTGATTTCATTTTTGGAGAGTCAAGGCGAATCCCAGATGCTTATGT
>JAHWHO010000100.1 GCA_019323255.1 Candidatus Woesearchaeota archaeon | reverse complement strand
GTCAGAACGCTTATTCCGCTGGCTCTGCATGCGTCGTACTCGTTGTCGCTTGTGAATCGACCGTAAACGAGCGCCCCTGCGAACAACGCGGCCATCGGCAGCACGAAAGTAAGGGTAATCGGCAGAAAATAACCCATCAGGTGAACGACTTGCCGCGGCCCTACCCCGTATTCCTGCACCGGCTGCAAGATACTGCCAAGGCTCAGAATAAGCGACAGCGCTATCGCCGCTAACAAGAAGACCCTGAACAATTCCCTAAATATATACCTGTGCAGTGTGAAAAGCATTATCAGTATTCAGCCAACTGTATTCATCCTTGAGGTTATTGTCAGCTCAATACTATTACCAAAACGGCTCTTTGCAACAAAAAACCATAAAGACTAAGGAGAGAATACAGAAAACAGCATTCAGGGTGCGCCCCATTACAAACCTGTCAAGCTCCACATGGGAAAGAAAAGCCTGCAAAGAGTAAGGCTGCACCACATTTATTGAACCTAAGACTGTTCTCGGACTTCTGCTCTTTGTCTTTCGTGTCACTTATGGTATGGCTAATGGATCGATGCCTTTGAGCCGCTCGTCATAAATCATGTGCGGATATTTTTTCAGCATCTCTTTGTGGTATGATTCCAGCAGGTCCTCTCGCTGCTGGCTCATCATTCTGCTTTTGACTTGATTTGCAAGGTTGTCCGAAAATTCCCTCAGCTCAGCCGGCTTCTTTTCAAATATCTTTACAATACGCCACTTTACTCCCTGGCCGTAAAAGCCCTTGATCGGTCCAATTACCTGGTTCGGATCGCCCGCCCATATCTCCTTCCAAAATAATCCCTCACTGCCGGGATTTGTGTTGAAAGGTTTGCTCGTTTTATTGAGCGAATATTGCTGTTTGACTGCTTCGAAATCCTTACCTCCGCTGAGTTCCGCCTTAGCCTTCGCGGCCGTTGCAAGGTCGTCGCACCAGATAGTGTCAACCTTGACAGTTTTGCTGATTCCGAATTCTTCCTTATGGGCATTAAAGTAAGTTTTAATCTGCTCGGGCGTCGGCTCTTTGACCTCCTTCTGTCGAGAAACTATTGCTTCACTAAGCAGTCTTCTGTCTTCGTAATCTCTTACCTGCTTGAGATATTCCTTGTCCTTGTCGAGTCCAAGCGATTCTGCCTCGGCAACAAGAAGCGGCATACGCAATGCACCTTCCAGCATCTGGTCAACTATTTGGGGATCAATCCTTTTCGGGCGTCGCGGCGGTACGATATCGCATAACGCCTGGAACCAGTCTTTTATAGTTATCTTTCCATTCTTGTGCTCCGCCAGAACTATTTGTTGCTCTTCCGGCGTCAAATCATTCTTTATCTGAGTATTAAGTATCCAGCTCTGCTTGCGCGGCTCTTTCGGATTGTTCAGCAGCCTGTCGTGAAACTCAGCTACCTTACGGTAATTTTCGGTGAACTTTTTGACATTTGACTTTTCATAAATCTCTTTGAAATATTCGTTCAGAATGTTGTTGGCCTTTTCCCTTTTAACCAGTTGTTCGGCCTGCTCCTTTTTCAGCTTGCTGTTGGTTTGCATTTTCTGCTTTATTTCTTCCTCGGATGAGGTTATCTGGGACGCCTTTTCGTCCACTCGCTTCTGAGCCAGCAGGTTCACAAGTCTTCTGTCTGCAAAACGCTTAATTGAAGTTTGAATCATTTCGTCCTTGAGAACATCTTTCGAACGAGCCTCGATTATCATGGCCTTTTCAGCGATCATCTCCAGCAGAACATCATTGACATCCACCGGCTTTTCTTCTTCGCCGTAATAATCCCGGTCATACGGACGAAGCTCCATCATCATCCGCTGTTCAAGTTCCCCCTTCGTAATTTCGTAATAGGCTATCCGGCCGACAACAATTGATTCATCTGAAGCCGCCTTCTGTTCTGATTTTTCAGCTTCTTTCGGTTTCTCTGCTGCCCATGCCGAGAGGCACAAACTAAAAAATATTGTTGATATCACAAAGAAAAACAACGTCGATTTGCTCGAAAATGACCTCATCACGCGAACCTTTCTTATCTATCTTCTACAAATTATCAATCTTAACCACAATTCCAATCAATATTCTTCGGCAACTTCGTCATCAGGTTTAAATTTTGAAAGGCTATATTATAACATTTTCGCCGAAAAAAGCGAGGTTTTATTGCCGCCTACTGGCCCTGGAAGGAGCATCTAATACGATTTATTCGGGCTATTTTCCATTT
>JAHWHO010000099.1 GCA_019323255.1 Candidatus Woesearchaeota archaeon | reverse complement strand
CCGTGCCTTTGAGTTCAATATGTGCTTGCTTTTGCAAAAGTTCTGCTGCGTGCTTGAAATCGCGCTTAACTAATGCCTTGCCGATCTCTGCATTGTTTCCCTTAAGCCTTTGTTCACCGAACAAGTTGATGAATCTTGGATTAATATCTAGAACATTTGCATCTCTGACAACAATGCGAAAGAAATTGCCTTCATTCTGGCCGAGATAAATGGGTTTATCTGCAAAGCCCAGAAACTCAACTGAGATGCCCTCGAGAGATATGTTGAGCCTTGCTTTCGAGCCGCCTTTCCAGCTCACACACTGCTCAGTCACAGCAACCCTGTCCTTAAGGCCAGCATAATTGAAATCCCTGCTGTTTGCTTTCAGAGCTATTGCCAGGCGCTTAATCGCCTCGAGAGTTGTCAGATCCCGCTTCTTCAACTTGAAGTACAAATACTTGCCAGATTCCTTCGTGTCGAGACTAATAATTTCTTTGACATAGAAGTCCTCTGGTGACTGCTTTATTCTCATTAAAAGAGGAGGAAAATGAGGAATATTTAAATATTTACCCCTCCTGCTTTGCTAATATGGAGAGAGTTTTAATTGATAAGAAGTCCAAAAAAATACTTTATACACATCTAAAGAAAAAATATTGTGCTCGCAGCTTAATTGATTTATCAACTAAACTCGGAATATCTCATCATACCCTCGACAATTGGTTTTATCAAGAAAAAAGATATCTCCCCAGCTCAATAATTCCTTCAGAAGTCCATAGTAAGTTAACCGTACTAGATAAACAACCAGAAAACTGGGGGAAAAAATTAGGCGGACAAAGAACATACGCACTAATTTTGAAGAAACTAAGCAAAGAAGAATTATTAAAGAGACAGAAAAAAGGCGGAATGCAAAGAGCCAAACAATTAGACCTGCTTAGAAAAAAATCATTATGTGTCGACATCAAAGATCCAATATTTCTTGAGTTTTATGGCGCGCTATTAGGCGATGGTTGGTTAAGCATAAACAAAAACAAAGGTCGAACACAGTGGTGGGTAGGCCTTTGCGGCCATTCAAAAAAAGATAGAGAATATCTTATGCACATTAAGAAAATTATGGAGAACTTATTCCATAGAAAAGTAACAGTGAAAACAAAAGAAGAAAAGAACTGCACTGAATTAATAATGTGCCATAAACACTTAGTTAATTTTCTGCACAAAAAATATGGATTTCCCATTGGAAGAAAGACTAATCTAGTATTGCCTGAAACGTGCAATAATTGGCAATCAGCAAAACATGCAATTCGAGGCGTATTTGATACCGATGGCTCATTATATTTTGATAAGACACCTGCAGGAAACCCATACCCTGTAATCTCAATTCACATGAACGCCCCTCTGCTCCTGTGCCAGATAAAATCACAACTACTTCGCCAAGGTTTCAAAGTACGATTCCGCAAGAATGAGATCATCCTGAAGGGCAATAAACAAATCCAAAAATGGATGAAAGAAATTGGGTCCCGCAATCCGAAACATTTTTTAAAGCTGTCAAAGAACCACGAATAGATGTCCCTGTGGCGCAGTCTGGATAGCGCGAATGCCTCCTAGCCAATGGGAGCAAGCATTAGGTCGAGGGTTCGAATCCCTCCAGGGACGTTAATTCGATTCAGAAATTCCAGTTGATTTTCTCTTCCTCTTTCGGAGGGGTCTTCCTGAATAACATCTTCGCAACTACGCCCAATACTGCAATTGCACCAAGGCCTATAAGCAACGCACGGCCAATGTTCAGTTTCTCTTTCGGCGAAGTCACAGTAACCATGGAAGACAGCTTGTCATACTTGGCGGGCTCAGGAGTAGGGTCAATGACTTCAACCGGAGCCGGCTCAACATAAACTTCAGGCGGAGCAGGCTGATCGCTCGGCTTGTTATACAGGAACAGCCTTGAAGTCGTAGGAATGTAGCCTGCACGATACGCTTTTACAACATATGCGCCAGGCTCGTCAAATATGATATCAGTCTTACCATCCGCCATTACAGTTTTGACCAACTTATCGTCCTTGTAGAACTTCAATTCGACATTAGCCAAGGCGCCGAAAATATTATTTGCAGATATGCGCAAAGGCTCTCCAACATACTCCCCGCTCACAGACAAATGCATCGCGCGAGGATTTCCCTGCTGAATTTGCCGCAAGGCATCAGCATTACTGCTTGCAGGATTACTATTGCCGTCGCCATTATCATTTCCATCTCCACTACCATCATCGCCGCTGCCATCATCACCATCACCGCCAGGCTGGTTAAAGAACGGAAGCAAATAGATTATAGGGCTGCAGTTAGTCTGCCAAATGTCCTCGCAAAGAGTCTCATTGTTACAGCATGCAAATAACGTGCTGTTCATATCACAAACAAAAATCTGGTCCCAATGAACAGAAGTATTCAAAGAGATATTATCGCAAAAAGTAAGGTTATAGTTGGGAGTTGAGTTAGTGGAGTTGTCCGCACTAGCAGTGAAAGCCAGCAGTACAGCAAATCCGAGCAACAAAACAAGTTTACGCATCATAACCCTCTTTTAGGGTATCAAACACGAAAACAATTAATAAATCTTTTGCTTCCCCCCTCATTATGTACTCAACTATGCTGGTAAAACAGGGCTTCAGGTACTGGCTCTCTTCACTGAAACAAAGATTCAAGCACAAGATATACAAGGGAAATGCGGCCGAAATCTGCAGGCAGATAGTAGAAGATAACTGGAACGGAACCTACTTCACAACAAGCACGCACCATTACAGAGAGTTCTGGGCGCGGGATACAGGCCTTGTCTCTGATGCGCTAATAAAGCTTGGATACAGAAAACAACTCAAAAGCACGCTAAATTATGCGCTCAAAAAATACTCCGCAGCTGGCGAGATAACAACAACAATAACGAGAGAAGGAAAAGCATATTCATTCCCAAACCTTTATTCACCGGACAGCACGGCTTTGTTAGTATACGCCATAATACAGCTGAAAGATAATGAAATTGTAAACAAATATGACAAATTCCTACAAAAGATAACACAAGATTTTGCAAACAAAGTCCTCGACAATGGCAGGGTAAAGCCAATAAGATTCTCCTCAATGCGGGATTATGCAATAAACACAAGCAGCTGCTACAACCACTGCATGGCCATACTAATGGCGAAAAACGCGCAGAAGCTAAAATACCGCTTTCCATACACTGCCAAAGAGCTCACTAAAATACTTCAGGAATACTGGACAGGGCAATACTACAAAGACGACAGGGAAAATGACGTGCCAACAGCAGACGCGAACACGCTGCCGTACTGGGTCGGCGCAGGAAAACATTTCGACAGGGCGCTGAAAACAATACGATCATTGAGACTTGACAAGCCCATCCCGCTCGCGTACACAAATACAAAACAAAAAATGATACTCGCAGATATGTTCGTGCCAAACTGGGAACAGAACAACTGCTGGCCAATGATCGGACTGCCTTTCATAAAACTCGTCAAGCAGCCCAAACTTGCCAGAGAATACGAAAAAAAATACAAGGGAATCATAGAAAGATACGGCACCCTATATGAAGTTTACACAAAAAAATCTACACCCTATAAAAGCATATTTTATCATGCAGACGAAGGAATGATATGGGCAGCCAATTATCTCCATCTGCGCTTCGTGCGCACAACTTCCTGATAAATGCTTGCAACCCAGTTAGCAGCATTGTAATACGGCGAAACCAGGAAAAAAGCAAAGAAAGGAACCAAGTGTTTCCTCCAACTCTCACCAAGAGAACGCACGCACAAAAACATCAAGTAGACAGCAAGGCCGAGAGAAACTAGAAGCGGCAGAGTAACCTGCACGTTATGGCCCAGCATAATCTCCTTCAAGGTAGGAAAATTCGTGAAATACATTGAAATATAACCCGGAATCGTTAAGCTCCTACTCACGAAAATAAAAGAATTGTAGCATAAAGTATAGAAGAATATCAGCATCGTGAACAAGAGAACGCAAATGGATGCAATGTTAACAGGAAACTGGAACATGCCAAAAAAGCCATGCTTCCGCGAAAGGAACATATGACGATAAGCCAGATGGTTATAGATGAAACCCCTATACCACCTAACCCTCTGCCTCCATAAAGCAGTCAAAGTATTCGGCGCATAAGTATACGTCTTAGCCTTTGTCTCCATAGCAACATAGTAGCCGTTGCTCTTAAGGCGCAGCGCGACCTCAAGATCCTCAGTAAGATTATCGCGGGTCTTACAAAAGCCCCCGATCTCTTTAAGAGTGCTCAAACGATACGTGCTTAGAACGCCCTGGGTTATGCAAAGCGTACCCAGATTATGCAAAGCTTTCCTCAGCATATTGGCCAGCAAATACTCAAAATACTGAACCCGCTCAAGGAAAGTCTTAGGCTTAGCTACAAGAATTCTCGGGGTAACAGCACCGCATTTAGGATCATCGAAATAAGGAATCAGAAGCTTCAGGCTGTCCTTAGCAACAAAACTATCAGCATCGACTACAGAGAAAAATTCCCCTGAAGCACGATCAATAGCCGCATTAACAGCTGACGGCTTCCCCCCATTCTCTTTCCTGATAAGGAAAACATTTGAATGGCCTTTGGCAAAATCCGCAACAATCTTGGCGGTATTGTCCTGGCTGCCATCATCAACAACAAGAATCTCAGTATCAGGATAATCAAGCGCCAGAAGAGAGCTCAAAGTATTAAGAACGGTCTTCTCCTCATTCCAGCAAGGAACACAGATTGAAACCTTCGGGAACCTCCTCGCTTTCTGCTCACCAGCAGGGATGTAAAGGAAACTCAGCCAAATGAACGTAAGCCATAAGGCCAGGAAAGATAGTCCCCAAAGTATATACTGAATCATAATTACTTCTCCCGAGGGACGGTTTAAAAACGTTTCGCTAGTAATAATAATGAGCTCAAGAAAAGAGAGTATATGAGAGACAAGTATGCAGCGACAGTAACAGCCCTTGGAATACTAACATTTCTAACTTTCATACCCCTCGCGATAATGAACCAGACCACAGGCTGGATTCCAGATATAATATTCTTTACCGCACTGACCATATTCTATTATTTTACATTTGACACATGGAGGCTTAATGTTCCGATTCTTACAATCATAATACTCGGGCATATAACACACGCGATGGGTGTTTTCGGATGGTACAATATCTCACCAATACCAATCGCATGGGAAAGAGTCACGCACCTGCTCGGCAGCTTCAGCTTCGGACTGCTGTCATTCAGATTCCTAAGCCAATGGCTGACAAAAAATCTGTTCACCAGAAAAAACATGCTGATACTCATTGCAATCCTTTTCATGTCAATAGGAATAGGCGCGTTCGTCGAGATGACAGAATTCTGGGGCTACCTGTCCGTGGGAGAAGGAGATAATGGGGCGCTGTTTTTCGGAGCAGGAGACGGAGTTGCTGGACTGCAGGGGGAGGAACTGATAAACGTCATGGGCGGCGGATGGATAAATGAAGGCTGGGACATGACATTCAATCTTATAGGAATTCTTGCGGCAATGCTGTTAATGATACTAATCAGAACTTTTTACGCTCATAAAGACTAATACCTTCACGAGAAATCATATAGTGCTCAACAAGATTATCTTCAACGACAGCAAAATAACCCTTTCTTGCCGGGTCTTTTTGAAGTGAACCGGTAATTGGGTTTAGCTTGCACAGGCCGAGCCTGCCGGAGTTAACGATAAGTGTTCCGTCAAGATACGCGCTGCCTGCTGCCTCATGAACATGGCCGCATGCGACGATTTTATGGGTCCCTAAATGTTCCCTCAATGCCCTGCTTCCAAGGTGAACCCGTCTTTTTGAAAGATCAAGAATACCTAAAGGAGGAATGTGGCTAACATAAACATCAGATGGAGGGGCATCTTCCTGAATCTCTTCCGAGTAATTGAAAAGAGTCTCTCCAAGCAAAACCAAAGGCTCTGCGGTAGGCGGAATATCGAGATCATTGTCCGGCCCTTCAGAACCTCCGTAGCCGTAAAATGACCTGCCATTAAGGTTTGCATGCCTGCGATGAAGCCAAACATCATCAAACACTTCTTTCATTATCGCCTCATGATCATGATTTCCAGGCACGATAAAATATAGGTGCCCGTCAAGAACCTGCTTATCGCGAGCATAATTCTCCCTGCAAAACGCGCGCATGTTCTCCAGAAGAGCATCTCTTGCATCAATCAATTCCTGGGGAAGAGGCAGATCAAACTCACCCCTCAATGCCTCGTATATGCTTTGTGCAGCTTTCCTGAATCCCTCATTAGAACCCCTGCTTACAACCAGCTTCCTATTGGCATAGTCCTGCGCCGCCTTTCTAAACTCGGCATCAAATGCCTTAAACACTTCAGGATCATACATCTGTTCTGCCAAATCGCCGCAAATAAGCAGCACATCAGCATTACAATGGTTGACAGCCGCATCCAAGCTCTCATGATCTCCATGAACATCTGATAAAATACCGAGCCTCATAGAACATGATATACAGAAAACGCTTTAAAAACCTTTCTATTATTGACCCCTGAATAGTAGCTACTTGGTTAGCTTATTGACTATCTCAGCTATGGTCTTGCCGGAAGCCTTGCCTCTCAGCCTTGCCATAATCTGCCCCATCAACGCTTTAGGAGGGAGACTCTTGTTTGCAGCAATTATGACCTTAACTTCCGCTTCAATTTCCTTCTTTGAAAGAGTCTTATACTTTAGCAGAACATCTTTCACAGGCAGATTTTCCTTCAGGATATCAAGAACGGACTCCTTGCTGATTTTTTCATTATGCAATGCATCAAATAAGGCAATGAAATCTTCATCTGAAGGATTGATGTCAATATCGAACTGGCGCTTTATCGTTCTCGCAGCAGACATAATAGTTTCTGCAATGAAAGCAGGCTTAATGCTCCTGAATTTTTTCACGCACAACTCAAAGAGCCTGAAATGCTCATCCTTTGCGGCAAGCTCAGCAAGATCCTTTCCCAAACCAAGCTTGATGTATCTCGCAATCCTTGCATCAATCATCTCAGGCAGAGCTATCGATTCAATAAGACCTTTCAAAGGCACTGGAAGAACATCCGTCTCGGGGTACATGCGGGCAGCACCAGGAATAGGACGCAAATATGCTGTCGTGCCATCCGCATTAGGACGACGAACCTCTTTTGGAACTCCCGTTAAGCATTCATTTGCACGATCGATAACTGCAGCAATTGCTGCTTCTGCACGATCTTCCTGATCCGCGACAAGAATAAAAGCATCTTCAGGACCGCAGTCAAGATGACGCCTTATCAAATCAACCTCATTAACTGAAACGCCATAGTTAGGCATTTCGTCAGAATGGAACAGCCCGCCAACACCCGCAAAGACCTTCGCGCGGTCTGAGAATTCAGTTCCAAGACGGCGATTAGGCTGAAGGTTCCTGCCAATTAATCCTGCAAAACCTGTTAGTCTTATTCCAAGGACTGCCCCGCCCATCTTAATCGCCTGCAAAAGAACTTTGCTCTGGGTCGAGCGCAGCTTCTCGTTAAGATTATGAATTTTCGGAGACTGCTTTTTCACACCGCGCTTCTTGAGCTCATCTTTAATCTCAAGCAAAGCACGCTGGCGGTCAATCTCGTTCTCAATCCAGACAGGAATAAGCTTCAGGTCCTGCGCACCTTTAATCTCAACCCTCGTGCCCCCTTTAATGCTGACATTGACATCCTGGCGGATAGTACCAAGGCCCCGACGGCACTTTCCGGTCGAACGCAAATAGAGACCTATTTTCTCGGAGACTTCTGCGCAATGCTTCGGCGTTACAATATCAGGACCTGTAGAAATCTCAATCAAAGGAATACCCACACGATCTAGCGCGAAAAAAGTCTTGTCCGTTTCTGCGTTTAAGATTCTTGCAGCATCCTCTTCGATAAGAATCGTTGGAATTGAGATTTTGCCTTCTGAAGAGTCAAGGGAACCATTGTAAGCAACCAAAGAAGTACGCTGGAAACCCGTCGGAATAGAACCGTCAACAATCGTCTTACGCATGACCTGGACTTCGTCAACAAACTTCGCGTTCATCATCTTACCCAGTAATAACGCGGCATGCAAAGCATCATTACTCATATTCCTCGGCGGCTCCTCGTCGAGATCGATAAGGCAGACACAATCATCCCAGCATTGATAGATGTAATCCTTTTGTTTTCTTGCTTCAGCAGCAGCGGCTGCATCAATTTTGCCCGTTTCACCAACAACAGCACGCTGGCGGCGCGTGACAGAATACTCAGGGTTTGTATCTTTTATGAGAGTAGGACAATTGCAGAATAGTTTCCTGCCGTCTAATTGAGCGTGGATCTCTAATCCGCATTTCAGGCCGAGCTTTTTGTAATTCATCGCAAAAAGCACCCCGCAAGCTCTCTTGATGAAATTTCACCGGCAAGATCAGTCTGCATGATTTCTTTTACGTGTTCAGGATCTTCTGCAAGAGCAACCATTAATTTAGATAACGCAACTTCCGGCAAAGTATCCTCTGCAAAAATGCAGCCCGCTTCCATGCTAAGCCTTCGCAATGGAGTATAGACATAACGATTAACTTTTCCGTATAATGTTTGCGAAGTAATTATTATTGGAAT
>JAHWHO010000098.1 GCA_019323255.1 Candidatus Woesearchaeota archaeon | reverse complement strand
TGTAGCTCAAATACAATTTATCCTCTGAAAATCCGAGAACAGCGTAGAAAACTCCTGTTCCGGCCCAAAACATGACAGAACGCAAATTTTGTAAGGCAAAGAAATCAGGAAAAGAAGATAAATTAGCTAATTCTATCGACGATAATCGTACGAATAGCAGAATACAGGTTCAAATGCTGAAAAACGCCGGTGCCGGGATTTGAACCCGGGTTGGGGCCTCGACAGGGCTCCGTGCTAGACCAGGCTACACTACACCGGCGTAAAGTTCACGAGAAATAAACGCTTTATAAATCTTTTGTGGCGAGCATGCCGCATGCAGCATTAGAGTCCACACCCTTCTGAGTGCGGACAATCGTCTTAAAACCCGCGTCGATAAGAGCCTGCTTGAACTGCAAGACTTCCTCATCAGAAGGGCGGGAAAACTCTCCAACAGGATTATACGGAATCAGATTAACCATCACATGAGGAAGCTGCTTCAGGAAAGCGATAAGTCCGGCAGGATCGTCATTAATATTCTTAATCAGGATATACTCGACCATAACAGGATTGTGCTTTGTCGCGGGAAAATCAAGGCATGCAGAAACAATATTCTTAATTCCCATATTTGACGGCACAAGCTTCGTCCGCAATTCATCACTCGCAGCGTGCAAAGACAAAGCGAGCCTGCACTTCGCATCTTTTCCAAGCTGGACGATGCGATCAGGAAGCCCGACGGTAGAAACAGTAATCTTCTTCCAGCTAAGCCTTTCATTCATTTTCTTAACTGCAGAAACAACATTATCATAATTCATCAGCGGCTCGCCCATGCCCATAAAGACGATATTAGTAACTTTCTGGCCAAGATTCTCCTCGATAAGATCGAGCTGGCCGACAATCTCGTCGCAGGAAAGATTGCGGTGAAAACCCATCTTACCTGTAGCACAGAAACTGCATTTCATCGCACAGCCAACCTGCGAGGAAACACAGGCACAAATAGTCTGCTTGTGAAAAATAGCAACACTCTCTATTTTTTTGCCGTCATCTAATTCAATAAGAAATTTCTTCGTGCCATCGTCGGACTCTGCAACACTAACTATTCGCATGGAAATGCAGAAATCGCACAGAATAAAAAGCTATAGCTTAATACCAGAATGCCCGGCGATAATATCACAAACTCTTTCGGATGCGCGCGACACGCTTTTACGTTTCTCCTCGGGAACCATGACCCGGATCGAAACAAAAGCATCCGCTTTCTCTTCCAAAGACTTGCGAAACCCAGGAAGGCGTTCAAACAGCGTACCTGCAGGATTGCCCTGCTTGTCGCAGATTTTAATATCCTCCGGAACAAGCTTTTCAGGCTCAGGGACTACAGCAACTGCAATGTCCGCTTTACGAATCTTAAGATTCCTCGCAACTAAGTTCTCGAGCTCAGTAAGCATAAGCGGATTCTCATAATTGCGAACAAACTCTCCTATTTTCTCAGGATCAACACCGACAACACTCAAAGGCTTGGCGGCGACACGCTCCGCAGAGCAATAATTTTCCTGCTTAAACGAAATCGCGGCCTTAAGCGCATTGCGCGTCTTGATTCGCTCACTAATCCGCCTAACATTCAGATCACCCGACTCTGCAAGCTGCGTATCCAGCCATGACTCTGTTCTGGCCCAAATACCCGCAGGGTCAAGACCTGCATCAGCAATATGCCACTCCACTGCTTTCTGAAGAAGGCGTTCTGCGCATAACGACTGCTTGCGCAAATAAGCAAGAGTCCACATATCGTGATAGAACTCCTGAAGAGACTGGGCATACTTCTGCATCTTTTCCTCAACAGCAAGATCGCCATCAATGAAACACAAATAGCTCATATGCGCGCGCCAATCTCCCGCCGGCCTGGTCACCTCAACATCAGTCATGTAAAGATCCTGCCATAAATATGCGACCTTATCCGCGCCAATACCTTTAGCGGTTAGAAGACGCCCGGGATTATTCTCAGATTTCTTATCAAGCAAAAGACCAACACGATCCGGATCGCCCCCGCATTCGCGTATAGGCCTGGCGAGAGGCCCTTTGATTAATTCAGCGGCTGCCTGCTTATGCCCTCCCTTTCCTTCTGCCATGTGGGCAACAACATACTCTGTCGCATGAGAATAAGGAGGATGCCCAATATCATGAAGCAGCGCAGCAATCTCAAGATTCTTTTCCAGATCAGAATCTCCATTGAAAAAACCCCTGCATTTCATTGCGCGAAAGTATTTTCTCGTGACCTGCATAGCTCCGAGAGAATGCGCAAACCGTGTGTGTTTTGCATTTGGGAAACACTGATCTACCAGGCCGAGCTGAGTCCTGTCCCTCATAAGCTGAAACTCCCTGCAATTGATAATAGGCATATATTTAGAAACATCAATCCTGCCAAACGGCGGCACAGGAATGACTTTATCAGGAACGTACTTCATTCTATTTTTCTTTCAAGCCAATATTATTAATATTCCCGAAATCGAAAACATATTTTCTAAGCATCACTTGATTACATCAGCAATAGCGCCGCTGAGCGAAGCAGGGAAAGCTACAATAACCGTGCGCTTCAGTGCAGTCGAAAAACCAGAAAGCCAGGGCGCAACCTGGATAAGCGACAAGATAATTGCGACCACAAACAGGGAAAGCACATAAGTCCAGATAACTCTTTTGAGAAACTCCGCACGATGGTCATGCCGCACTTCCCTGAAATAGTTATAATAAGTAAACATGCTGATGAACAAAAGAGATAAGACGACCAAGCCGATAACGTTCAGCCAGGGCAAGTTAATGCCAAGCCGCCAAGTCTCCTCAGTGAAACCAACAGGAACGGACAGGATTGAAGCACCGATAATGACCTGCAGAACGTCCTTGTGATGGAATTCAATAAAGGTATCTGAGATACTTCTGTGAAGGAGCTTGCCATGGCCGTTCGTGACCGTAATCACTTCCTTCAACCGTCCTCCTATCTCGGCAACCTCTTTTTTGACCCTGTACTTCACGGGCATATTACTCTTAATAACTAGCTCTTTAAATAATTTCTGCATTACAGCAGCAGCCACACTATCAGCAAGATTACTGTCAGAAGAATCTCCTGCCATGACAAATACTTAATCGGCCCCTTAAAAGAGGCGTCCAGAGGCCAAAATCCATAGAAATCAGTATTATCCGCCATATCCATAAGGAGATGGGCCAGGTAGCCAAGAGAGAAAACGAAGCCGAAATCAGGATTCAGAAGAACAAGCAGCGCACTTATCGGCAGCCATAAAGTAAAACTGTGAAGCGGCGTCCTGTCACCCCTAACATACTCTTCGAACCAAATAACCTTCCATAACCGCTTCCTGCTCCTAAACACACCCTCCTTAATGTAAATAAGCAAATGATCGATATCCAGCAGCAGCGTTCCGAGCAAAGCGGCAGTATAATTACCTGTAAGCTTGCCTATTAGCAAGCCAGCAACAATATGAGCAGTTATGAACATTCAAAGAAAGAATCTGAACTAAAATATATATTTAACCCCATTTTTCGAAGAATATATTTTGCGCACCCACCTTTCTGAGCTCTGACTCGACTGATTCAATGAAATCTGTAAAGCCGCAAAGATAATAATCGAAATCCGGCTTAAAGTACTTAGGCAGCAGCTCCTGTACGCGGCCGGACTCAAAACCCACAATCTCTTCCTGGGTGAAAGTGATTATGACCTTTGCTTTGAT
>JAHWHO010000097.1 GCA_019323255.1 Candidatus Woesearchaeota archaeon | reverse complement strand
CACGGACAGGTTTGCAGTAATAGACCAAAACACATAAAAACAGCACCAAATAACGAGCCAATATGAGTAAAATACTGATTGGAGTTCCAACATGCAAGGCACATAAATACTGCTTTGAAGAGTTCTCCAAAGCCCTGAAAGCGCAGACACTCACAGCAGACATAATCTTCGTTGTAAACAATGGGGAAGAATCATATTTGCGCTGGATAAAATCACAGGGATTTGCGGCCGTTGAAAACCCGAAACCAACTAAACACGATCATAAGCTCAACAATAGGAATTACATCAGGGATTATTTTCTCGGGCTGGACTATGATTATCTCCTGCTCGTAAGCTCAGATGTGATACTGCCGGAATTTGCACTCGAAACCTTGCTGTTTGAAAAGAAAGATGTAATTGCTGCACCATATCTGAATATTTTCAACTTTCAAGAGCCTATTATTGCACCGAAACTCTTCAAGGATGTTGACGGAGGAGCACAACTTTACACGTACAAAGGGATGTTTCCGCCAAGAGTTATTGAAATTGGCGCGGGCGGCCTCGGCTGCGTGCTGCTGTCAAGAAAAGTCGTAGAGAAAGTCCCCTTCTCGCAGATGGAGAACGGCAATGACATCAAATTCTACCTTGATGCGAAAAAAGATTTTCCATTATTTGCCCACACTGGAGTAAGATGCGTGCACAGGGTGCATCCTGAAGGGCATAAAATGAATTCCCATTTTGAATGGAATACGAATTACGAAAGAAATGTCTTTGATGTAGAACTCAAACAGAAATAGCACTGCTCGTGTGATCATGCTTCTCGATCCTGATTGTTTTCTCTGCAAAACTTTCAATCTTCTGCTCGTGTGAGACGATGATGATCTGCCTTAGCTGAAGCTGTTCGAGCACGTCTCTCATCTTATCAAGCTGGTCAGCAGAAAATCCATCAGTGGGCTCGTCCAGAATAAGCAGATTCTTAGTCTTGATCGTGTTAAGAAGATTATTGACTGTGTTGTTCAAAGCAAGACGATAAGCAAGCGCACACGCAGTCCTTTCACCGCCGCTGAGAAACTGTGTTTCAGTCTCATAACCATTCTGCTGGATTATCGGAGAAAAGCTGTCGTCAAGCCTTGCAGTCATAAGATTGTCATCAACAAGCATAGAAAACCATTCCTTGAAAGTATCATCGAAATCCTCGTGGATCTTCACCATCACGTGCCGCTCCATGTCATCGACCAATGGAAGGAATGTGTTGGAAAGCCACGCATTAGTTTCTTTGATCTTGTCAAGCTTAAGCTTAGCGAGCTCTTTTTTGTTTATATCGTCCTCGAGCAGGCCTATATGCTTCTCACAGCTCTCGCGCTTCTGGTCAGCGGCAGCATGCTGGACTTCAATGTTCCGCTCTTCCTTGGATATAGAATCAACTTTCTGTTTGATCTCTTCGTATCTTCCGACGAGCTCCAGCAATGGCTCAAGAGCCTGCTTGTGATCCCGCATTTCAAGCTGAATTTTCTTAATATCCTCTTCAGTCTTGACAAGCAGAGCAGACTGCTTTTCTTTCTTTTCTTTCAAAGACTTGAAATGAGCATGGCGAACCTTAAGCACCTCGGCTTCTTTCTCCTTATGCCTCAAAGCCTGAAGCTCGTTTCTCAGCACAGCCAGCTTTTCCTGATGCGCCTCAATACTTTTCTGGAGCTCAAGTTCTTTCTCATAAATATGCTTCAAAATGCCCTTCTGCTCAAGGAAGATCTTGCTTTTATGCTCGGCGCTTACATCCTGCAGGCAAAGCGGGCAATGGTCGAGCTCAGAAACTTTCTTAGCAGTGTCCTGCGCATGTTTTCTCTTCGCAGCATGCTCAGCATGGCTCGTGCGCAGGGAATTGATTTGGGATTCAAGCTGTTCCATCTCAGTCTCTTTAGCAGAGATGTTGATCTCTTCAATGGGCTTTAACTCTTTTTCAAGAGATGCAATGCTCTTGGACAGCTCTTTCAGTTCCTCGCTCAGGTTAATCATATTGCGCTGCTCAAGGTCGAGCTTCGTCCTGCAAACCTGAACAGACCTGCTATGATGCTCGTGCTTCTGCTTTGCATCCTCGCAGTTCTTCAGCTCAGCTTTTTGTGCGTTGAGTTTATTGGTTGCAACTTCAAGCTGCAGCGTAAGCTCTTTGATGTCTTTTCTGACCTGCTCAAGCTGGCTTTCTTCTTTTTCCTTCAGTGCTCTTTTTTCAGGAAGATCAAGCAGCTGTCCCTCGATAAGCCGCATGCGGTCCCTCAATGATTTTGTGTATAAAGACGCATTTTCCTTGATTCTCTGATACTTATCTATATCGAACACAGTCCTAAGGATTTTTAGCCGGTCTTCCCTGTCCTGCTCAAGAATCATCTTCATATTCTCTTGGGGTGTGTAAACGGTAAAACGGTAAACTAGCGCTTTCTTGGTAAGCAATTGGGAAGGATAGCCGAAAAGCTCGAGGATTCGGCTCTTAAGCTCAGTTGCAGTCAGTTCAGTTCTTTTGCCGTCTATTTCAAGATAACCAGCGTCCTGCGCTACACTGCTGGAGGTGCGCTTAAGTTTCCTTAGAATCGTGTATTCCTTTTTCTCTAACTCAAAAGATAATTTGACTTCCCCTTCCTGCGCGCCGTTTCTTAGAAGTGCAGCACCAGTAAGTTCGCCGCGCTGGAGGCCAAACAGTGCAAATTCTATTGCCAACAGAACTGTGCTCTTGCCGCAGCCAATATCCCCCGAGAGAAGAACAAGCCCTTCGGGTAAGTTAAGCTCAGCGTGCTTATACGACCTAATATTTTTCAGCTCCACCCTTTTTATGAACATAGGATTGCTCTGCACAGGGCTCTTAATAAGAATTATTGTAGCCTAAATTCTATTTGGGAGGCTCTGGTGAAAATCTCGCTTCGCTCGACTTTGCCACCGGACTCGCCCTATACGCTTCTAAATGATAACTGACATCCCCCGGATGGGACAACCCCCTTGTCAGTGCAATGTTAAGGTGAAAAGGCTCGTAGAGTTGGTGGCAAAGAAACTTTTTCACCAGAGCTTATTTGGGAGAAACCTTTTTAAACTGAATTTCATGGATTAGAGCCATGGCTGAAGAAGTCTTGAAAGGACAGCAATGCCCGATGTGCGGGAAGAAGACGCTTACGTTAACAGAAGCAGATTCAGAAGTGCCTTACTTCGGCAAGATATTCCTGTTCAGCATGAAATGCTCAAGCTGCCATTACTACAAAGCAGATGTTGAAGCGGCAACACAGCAGGAACCATGCAAATGCACGCTTGACGTTACTGATAAGAAAGACCTGAATGCCCGCGTGATTAGAAGTGCCGAGGGAACGGTGAAGATCCCTCATATCGGGACTATGGAACCGGGCCCGGCAGCAAACGGGTTTATCACAAATGTAGAAGGGGTCCTGCAAAGGTTCAAAGAGCAAATAGAATCCTTGCGGGATAATGCAGAAGATGATGGCGACAGGAAGAAAGCAAAAAATATGCTGAAGAAACTGCAGAAAGTAATGTGGGGCAGTGAGAAAATAAAAATCGTAATCGAGGATCCTACGGGAAACAGCGCGATAATTTCAGATAAGGCAAAAAGGGAAAAGGTGAGCAAACGTGGAAAGAAAAATTAAGCAGGAATTTAAGATTGCAGGAGAATTCATGGATTTAAGGCAGTTGGATACAAATGTGATTGTAGATTATCTCGAAGAGCAGATGAAGCTAAGGGAGATGCCTGTAGAGAAAAGACTGAAAAAATATTAGTATTTCTGCCATATGTTTTGTTGATAAGGGTAATGGAAAAATATTAAAAATTGGGGGACATTATCAACTACTATGGAAACAAAATTAGAATCGTCAAAATTAGAGATGGAAGTGGAATCTGATTGGAAAGAATGGCTGCCTGCTGTGGGCATTGCGTTTTACCTTAAGAACGATTCAGACAGGCGGCGAAGCATGAAGGGGGACAAAAGAGAATTGATGAGGCTGATGTTTCATCAAGAGCCCCGCGGTCCGTTGGATGGCCGTCCAATTATGGCTTATACGTGGCTGTTATACCAGGTGGCCTCAGGTGTGGCGGCAGTATATGCGGCGGCGGAAGCAGTTAGAAGCTTTTTCTGAATTAATGTATCACTGGGCAGTAGCGAAAGGTTTATAAGTGGTGATTATTGTAGATGCTAAATGCATGAACAGAAACTTGTCGATTTAACGCAAAAGGAGTTTTGCGATGATGAAACTGCGGGTATTTTACGCGGGGTTGATCATCCTTTCTTAAGTGAAGTGATAGATTATGTGCACCAACAAGTAGAACCTGAAGATGATGAGAAATATCATCTTGGTACAAAACTATTATTTTTAGAATCGCTGTTTTCTGAAGAAGAGCCAGTCATAGCTAAAGTTACAGAATGGCTTAATGATCCAAAAAGAAAGACTTTGTTTCTTGAATCAAATCAAGGAGATTTTTATGGTGAATTGCTAATTGCTAAAGCGACAAAAACCCTTGATGACTTTAGATTAGAGTGCAATAAAGGGGTTGAGCAGCAAGAATATACATCAGAAAAGAAATTAGTCTTAGATTATGACCCGGCTCTGAAAGAAACTTCTGTGCTCATTAATGCCAAAATTGATACAATATTTGAGCAGATCGCAGAAAGGATTGCTGAGCCTGTTGAACGAGCATTTGCCCAAGCGGAAAAATCAGATTTGAAAGAGGATGTTGAGTTGTTTATGGACTATAATGACGAGCATCTATCCCTAACAGGTATCAAAGATTTAATGAAAGAACGTCTTGGTAAAGTAGTTACCGAGTTGTGCAATAGGGATACCCCTTTTGGGGATGCCATTGACGCAATTGCTATGTTGGATGACTCTATGCAGTATTACCTTTCCCCATCTGATGATAATGCGCTTCCTAGAGATATGTCCGATTGGAATGAGATCGTTAAACGTCAAAGAGTTCATTCTGATGCTAGTATTTCTAAAGATGCTATTTTCAGTAACTGGTATGAGATCTTAAAGGGTCAAAAAATCCATGAAACAATTAATGAATTAGTTGACAAATGTGATCCTTCCGATATCTATTCGGCGGAAAAATCCCTGAGGATGTTACTGAAAGTAATTCATGAAGAATTTAGACAGTGGGTGCAAAATGTGTTGCAACCATATATGTATGGCTTGAGTGAAAGAACAAAACCTGGACTTCAGATTGGCAAATTGCCTGAAGACTATGAGCTTGCAATGTTTGGGACAGAATTTACTCCTGCTGAAGAAGCCGAGTTAGAAACTATATGGGACGAATTGCAGAGAATTGCGGGATTTTCAGACAAACTGAAAAGAGCAAAAACCATAGAATACAGACTCCAGATTTCTACAAAAGATCCTTTGGATATTACCTTTGGAAATGATGCGGGTTGCTGTATTGGCATAAAGGAAGATTCGATTGGGAATGGCTATGGCGTTCCACATATGCTTGCGGATAACTCAGTATATATGATTGAAGTCTACCAGAAAATTAATGATCGAAAAGAAAAAAGAATGGGGCTTGTGCTTGCTTTTGATACTGTAGATGAATTAGGAAGGAGGATACTTGCTTGCAATAGTTTGGAACTGTCTGCTGCAATGAGTCCAAATCAACACTTAACTCGTATTACTGCTTTTGTTGAGGAAGAGTTGGCACAACTAGCAGAGACATGGGGCTATGATGCTGCGATAATGTCTAGCCATGATTACAATACGAGCCAAAATTTTTCGCATAAAACTAATACAGTTTTAGCCAAGCCTATTCTGCTGAAAAAAACAGGTAGGCGTACTGAGTTCTACTCGGAGATATTTGATGAAAACATGGAAGCAGAGGCTACACCCAATACCTTCTATGTGCTTTATGCTAAACCAAATATCATATGCGAGACGGTTTAGCAACTACTGCTCAGTAATGAATAATAGAAACATTTATAAATAGATACTGAGCCATATACTCTATTCATTGGAAAAGAGGCCTACAATGAAAAAGCTAAGTTTTGGTGAGCTGAAGGACATACAGAAAAAGACGGCGAAACAGGTTAATACAGAGGACACTTTTGACGAAATCAAGTACATAGCAGGCTTTGATGTCGCATTTAACGGCGATACCGCGATATGCGGCTGTGCAGTGCTTGATGCGAAGACGCTTGAAGTAAAAGAGAAGAAACATCTCGTAGTAAAAGCGCCAATGCAGTATGTTCCTGGTTTTCTCGCATTCAGGGAAGGGCCTGTAATAATGCAGCTTTACTTTGACCTCGAATACGACCCGGACGTCATAATTGTGGACGGGCACGGAATTCTCCATGAAGGGAACGCCGGCTTGGCATCATTTGTGGGAGTAGAGTTAGCGAAGCCAACAATCGGTGTAGCAAAAACTTTGCTTGTAGGCGAGGAGAAAGGTGATGATATTCTGTTAAATGGAGAGGTTTGCGGCGCAAAAGTTGTGACAAAAGAGCACGCAAATCCAGTTTACGTCAGTCCGGGAAATATGATCAGTTTGAAAACGGCAGTAGAGCTTGTCAAGAAAATGATAGTTCCGCCTCACAAATTGCCAGAGCCATTGCATGCTGCGCACAGGATAGCGAGAAAAGTTTCAAAGGAGATGCAAAGTAATGACAAGATACGTCAATAGAAAAGTATTGCCAAGAGTGCATCAAAAAGAACATATTCTTAATGTCAATGAACACTATCATATTCGCGAAAAAAAGGCAGTGTCTAAAACTTTTGATAAAACCCAGCAAACTCTTGTCGCGCAAGTTTTAGCTGAAGCTAATCCAGAAGTTAAGCGCACGGTTCCGATACTGTCACCACTTGAAAAGATACTGTTACTTGTGTTTGCCGCAGCCTGTAT
>JAHWHO010000096.1 GCA_019323255.1 Candidatus Woesearchaeota archaeon | reverse complement strand
GGCATTACGGGCGGGATTGCTACTTCGAGGTTTACTTCTCCTGACGCCAATAGTGCGTTTTCGAGGAATGTGCTCCTGTTGTTTGTGACGATTAGTACTCTTGCTTTTCCTTCGTCGGGTGCGCTTATGTATGCGAGATTGTCTGCTGCGAGGTGATCGTCAACTCCGAGCTCTATCTTTGTGACTCCGCTTGGCGTCTGGAATGCGTATGTTTCTATGCCTTTTGCGGGCACTTCAAGCGTCTTTACGGATCCTGCGATGCTTACGGGCACTTTGTATGCTTTATTGTCGTAGTTTTTGATGTACATTGTTGTCTCATCGCTTGTGACGTCCATGTCAATTATTCCTATATTGGGCTGGTCTTCTTCTGCTGTGTTGATGAACTCCACTATCTTGCCTTTTGTCTCAAGCATGGATTTCGCTATGTTCGGGTCCTGCCCGCCTGTGTTGATGAAGTCAGATATGACAACGATTCTTCCGTCGCCTTTGAGCATTTCTCCTGCGAGGATTATTGCTTCGCCTATTTGTGATGTTGTTGTTTTTGGCTGCAGGCTGTTTAGGTATTTTCTCATCTCTGAACTGCTTATGTCCTGGGCCGCTACAAACGGCACGTCTTTTGCGAGTATCAGAGTGTTTTTCCCGCCAAGGCTGTCTTTTGCTTTTTCTATGCCTACGTCAAATCTTGTCTTGCCGCCCTGTACGGTCTGGGAGCTTGCGCTTACATCAAGTACTATTACTGTGTTGTCTGCTGTGATGTCATGGCTGTACATTGTATATGGGTCTGCAAAGCTGAGCGCGAGAACGAGCACAATTAGCAATTGCAGCAGGAACAGCCAGTCTTTTGTGATTTGCTTAAGAAAGCTCGAGAACTTCCTTGCGCCCCTTGTCTTCATGAAGAACATCAGGCTTGGGATCTTTACGGGCTTAGGCCTAGGCCTGATAAGGTAGAGTATCAGAAGCGGAACTAATGCTAACAAAGCCCACAATCCCTGTGGATTAGCAAATCTCAACGGCCCTAGTTCTAACACCATCTCTCGTGTATAACACTTTTATTCTGATTTATAAAGGTTTTTGAATATATAGGGGCTGATTCAGAATTAGCCTTTTTAAATATGATTTTTACTCTGCATGTTTATACGTTCCTGCTTTCATCAACACAGCCTCAGGCTTTACTGCAAGTCCTTTCGTCTCTTTTTCCATCTGTTCTGTTGTCATCTTTGCGCGTCCCAAGCATACTAATTCATCTTTCAGGGTCATCACTGCAACCAGTCTATCAGGTTCTATTTTCGTTTCTAATTTCACTATTCCGGGAACTTTCAGTGTTGCGCCATGGCATATCGTATCAACTGCTGAATCCTGTATCCATATTTTTGGCAAATGCGTGACAATTCTCTCAGCAGGTTGCACACAATACCGGATGAACTTGTCTTCTCCCTCTTTCCAGTAAGCATATGCATCTTCTAAATCCTGCAAAGTCACCCAGTCTTTATCTGTAAAGGGTCCTGCTTTTGTCCTGACAAGCTCTGCCATGTGCGCGCCGACGCCCAATTCCTGTCCCAGGTCATGGCATACTTTTCTGACATATGTTCCTGCCTGGCAGCCCATCCTGAACAGCACGTCCTGCCCGTCTATTTCAAGAATCTCGAGATAATACACGGTCCTCTCGCGCAGCTGTCTTTTCACTGCGGATTTTATCGGTGGGAGCTGTGTTATCTTGCCTACGAATTTCTCAAACGCCTCCCGGATTTTATTCTCTTCAACCGGCTTGTGCAGATGAACTATTGCAACATACTCCTTTCCGGCTTTCAGTAATGACTGGACTGCTCTCGTCGCTCTTCCTAGCGCAACAGGCAGTACTCCAGTAACACCAGGGTCTAGACTTCCTCCATGCCCTGCTTTCTCTACGTGTAAAATCTTCTTGACATAGTCTGCTGCAAGGTGAGAAGTCGGCCCTTTGGGCTTGTTCAGGTTGACAACGCCGAAGTACAGTAATTCATCGACAGGCCTTTCATAAGGATTGCATCCAAGCGAAGGATCTGTCTCAGCGTCATACTTGACAACCACTTCCCTTTCTTCCTGCCACGGCAGTGTTTTCATAATTGTTGTAGCTCCGTGGCTAATTAAAAACCTTTTGCAAATCCAGGGTATTAATTACGGCTACATGTTCTTGCTGTTTTAGCTTCTTGTCATTAGACCATACAGGACATTTCAACTTCAATGCAAGGGCCAGGTATATGGCATCATCGAGATCGGGGGAAATTCTTTTTGCCAACTCCAGGTATTGTGAATATTCATGTTCTTCAATTACTTTGATCACTTTGTTGAGAGAATGCAGTATAGTGATAAATTCTTCACTGCTTCTTGTTGTTTTTCTGAGAATAAGTGGTTCGTATTTCCTGAACTCTGCGAGAATATGCTGCGGCGTGTAGAGTTCTAACCGGGAATCGAATAGCAACTTCGCTGTACAGCTATTCTTGATTAGAGCTGCAAATAGTATGTTTGCGTCAATGACGAGCTTTATGTTTTCTTGCCGCACATTTTGTAAGCTCTTTTCCTAGTTTAAGTGCGTCTTGCTCAGAAAACGTGCTTTTTTCCGTGAACTTTCGGAACTCTTCCATCAGCTTGATTCTGGATGTTATTGCTTCTCTCGCTACTTGGCTCCAGTTCATCTCAGGAAACCGGTCCATATCCTGCTTCAATTCTTTGCTTATCGCAAGAGTCATACTTACCATACGTGTAATATGTGCGTTATGTTTATTAAGCTTTCTATATTTTTTGACAAGAAACTACATCTTCCCTCTTGCTATCTGAATGCCTGTAAGAAGCAGCAATACTGCTAATGCTGCGCTCAATATTGTAAATTCCGATAGCAATCCAACAATAAGAATTATTGCTGCAATGAGAATAAAGACAATTCCAATTATGAGTCCCGCGAACCGATTTTTCTTGTGCATAAGGCCAGTATAGCTTGCGCCTTATTTATTTCTTCTGTTTGGCATTTATATTGGGCCGTATTGTGCGAGAAATTCTGATCTTTTCTTTTTTGCTTTTTCTGCAGCTATTCTTTTCCCGATCAGCTTATGCCTGTCAATGATATTTTGCAGGCGGAGACTTTCCGGCTGCCCGTATGGCCCTAAATCTGAAGGGGGGTCGTTCGGTATGTCCTTTTTCGCCGTACTTATTGTGGACGTGAGCATCGCTTCTGCTCCATGTCCCCAGTTTTCATTAATCCATTGTTGGTAAAGAGTTTGTGCTTTCTGTAATAGTCTTATTCTTTCATCAGGATCGTCTGTTGTTTTTCTCGCCCATATTTCATAGGATTCTGCTATTGCGTGCAGTGGAGCGTCAGGCTTTTCAAAGTCTATTCTTTGAAAGAGCTCGGTCTCTTCTTTTGCTGCTGCCTCAACTCTTCTTGCAAGATCGTCTCCTGTCAATTGTTGTCTGCGTCTTTCTGCAGGTCCTTCCCGCAGGCGTCCTTCAAGTATGAGTTCATCAAGTATTGTCCTGAATTCATATGACGTGAGCCTTTCTTTTGGCGAAGAGGCCATTCCTGCCGTTATTAAGTCTTCAAGGTCTTTAGAAGCTTCAGGTGCTCTTTCTCTCGCCAATATGACATTGGCATTGATTTTGTTTGTGATGATTTCAACTATGTTTGTTCCTGCGACGATTGGTTTTCCTGCGATTAGCTCTAACAGCGTTGCTGAGAGTGAATAAATATCAGATCTTACTGATACGCCTCCGTATGCCTGTTCTGGTGCAAAATAATATGGCGATCCTACTATCCTGCCGTCCTTTGTGATTCCAAGATCTTCTTCTTTTTTTCTTGATTTCTGTATTCCGAGGTCGCATAATTTTGTTACGCCTGTTGATCTTGATCGCAAAAGGTTGTCTGGCTTGACATCTCTGTGTATGACTCCCGCTTCGTGTGCAAAGATTAGCCCGTCGAGCGCCTGCCTGACTGCGTCTACAGATTCTTCTAATGTCAGGTTTTGGTTCCGAAGGTTTGCATCGTCGAGGTATTCCATTGCGATGTACATTGCACCATTATGCCAGTCGTAGCCCACAGTTTGGACAATATTTCTGTGTGGAAGGTAAGTGGTTGCTTCTCGTTCAAATCTCTTCGTTATCTCTTCTTTTGTTTCTTCCACCACTGTGCTTGTATCACTTAGCTTAATCGCACGCCAGAAGTCAGGCAGCAGGTATTGCATCGGCACATTTTCTCCTTTGTATCTGAAATGTGCCTTCATCGCGATACAGAATCTTTCATATGTTTGTTGTTTGTCTATTTCAGAATAAGTGTCGTATGCTTCTGCTTTCGTTTTAAGTGAGGAATCTAATTTTTCTAGCATTTCTGTATCCAATTCATCTTTGTCTAATCCTGATATTTGTTTTCTTAAATCAATCCAGTTTAGTGGAAGGTCTGTATCTTTCAATGCTGCAATGAACGCGGGGTCTTCAAAAATGTTCAGGTATGCTTTGTAGACAGAGCCCATTGCTCCTTTTCCAATAATTGCAGTCGTCCTGTAAGGTCCGATATTAGTCATTGCAGCACCTCTGCGAATTTGTCTTTGAGTCCATTTTCAATCATTTTCTGTTGTGTTTTCCGCCAGTCATAATGCGCTTCAAAAAGCCTGATCTTCTCGTGCAGCGGGCCCGGATGGTTTGTATCCATTATTGCGTATCTTGCTGTTATTTTTGCTCCTTTTTGGCGCGGGATTCCAACAGAGCCGGGGTTCACCACTATTATGCCATCGCGTTCATATTTTCCGGGTATGTGAGTATCTCCGCATATGCATCCAACTGCGTTCGGATATAAGTTTGGCATCTGTCTTAATACGTCTTCGACGTCGTATGCAAGGCCGCGTTTGACATATTGTTCTCTTTTATTGTCGAATGGCCCTACGACGCATCTGTCGTCTTTTAAGTTTATTGGGTTGCTGTGCACGATGATGAAATCCCCGATGTTTGTCGGCACGAGTATTGCTCTTTTTCTGCTTTTTAGCCAGTGATATATCTCTGGTTTTGGATTGTTCTTGACAAGGTCTATTGTTTCTTGCCTGCCTTTTACCGTATTCTCAAAATCCTTTTCATCTACCGGATCATAGTTGTTGTATATTTGTTTTAACGCGAGATGGATTCCTTCAGGAAATCCTTTCCTCTGTGCGGCCAGTGCACCGCCTTGCTGTTTTATTCCGAGTGTGAGTATGCTGTTTGGGTTTTCTATTGCTTGTACGACCGCCTCGTCATGGTTGCCTAGCACAAAATACCGGATAGGTAAGTTTCTCATTTTGCGCGTGCATTTCACAGGATCAGAGCCGTACCCAAATAAGTCTCCTGCGAATAGGTAGTTGTCTACGCCGCCCTGTTCTTCGATGGCTCCAAGAACTGCCTTCAGCGCTTCCCAGTTACTATGTATATCCGACACTATTGCTATACGCATTATTCGACCCCTGTTACCATTCCCCGATAGTCTCGGATTTATAAGGGTTTCTGTAATTTTGAGGAGATAATCTAAGATTTCGGTTGTAACCGGACATCTTGCGAATTTTGGGGCGCAAGTCATTTTTAAGCATGTTCTGCTTAGTATTTGATGAAGTTAGAGCATTCAGTTCATTGGAAACTGAAAAAGAAAAGCAGGAAAGATATTGCTGATGATTTAATTGAATATGCTATTCGATTTTCACCTGTTTTCCGCGATAAGAATTGGGGAGATGCTTCCAATGCTGTTTGTCATCTTCCAATGGGCCGCACTTTGAAAGTTGTTTATAGAAGAATGGGCGATAGATTTAAGATAATAACCGCATTTTGGCTTGATTGAAATGGAAAAGACCTGGTATGATAAGAAAGAGGACATTTTGAATATAGAGTTGGCGAAAGGAGACTATTGGAAAAGTGTTGAGCTGCCTAATGGCGTGGTTATTGATATTGCAAAAGACGGTTCGATAACAGGAATAGAGATTCCACAGGCAAGTAAGGTGTTTTCAGGAGACATCAAAAAAGTTATTGAACGGGCAAAGCCTGTTGTGGCTTAGAATTATTCTTTAGAAGGCGCTGGAGCTTTTACAGGCTCTTTCTTAGCCTTTTCTGCGGGCTTGGCTTCTTTCTTCGCAGGCTTTGGTGTTTCGGTCTTAACAGGCTTCTCTTCCTTTTTCTCTATTTTCTTTTCAGGAATTTTCTTCTCTTCCGACTTTTTCTCAACCTTAGTTTCCTTCACTGGTTCTTCAGCTGCTGCTTCTTTTGGCGCCTCTTCAGATTTTACTTTCTTTTTCTCGACTGCTTCTGCTTTCTTTTCCTCTTTTGCTTCCGTCTTCTCTTCTTTCTCAGACTCTGCCTTCGCTTCTTCTTTCTGCTCTGGTTTTCCAGGCATCTTTGGCTTTTCTTCTTCAGCTTTCTTTTTCTTGCCTTTCTTCTCTTCCAGAGGAATCTTCTTGCCAAATAATTGTCCGTAAACAACACCTTCGTCTGTTTTCACAGTTGTTACCTTGATTCTGCACGGTGGATTTCTTATTCCATCCGCCCAGATCGCCTTGTTCAGTTCCGGCATGATCCTTACGTCTTCTGACTTCATATGTTTCGCTAGAAATTCTCTTAGTGCTGTGACTGCTTTTTTGGCTCTCTTGTATTTCTGCGCT
>JAHWHO010000015.1 GCA_019323255.1 Candidatus Woesearchaeota archaeon | reverse complement strand
GTCAATGCGAAGGGTTGAGCGAAGCGAATACCCTTCCCGTTTCTTTTGATCAAACTTTGGCAAAGTTTGTGGTGGATAAACACTTAGGTGTGATTGATACGATGAATGTTTAGCTCTTCGTCAGTATCTCTATAACATCTCTATTCTTCAATTCATGGTCTCTGCCGATTTTCCTTTTCGTCTTCACATCTATTGCGCCGATAAAGCCTTTTGCAATATCAGTATGCAGTTTCTCCGCAAAGTCGTATGCTGTGCTGCCTGGCGGCATCAGGAAGCAGTCCGGCATTATTCTTCCCTGGCTGTCTTTGAAATTTGATCCTCCTGGAAACACGGCGATATACTTTAGCTCGTCAAACACTGCAGAATCAATTGCTTCCTGCACGCCCGTTCCATTTAACTTATCAAGAACATTTTTCTGGATAAAATCTAATGCTTTTTTCTGCTGTTCGCTCATCTCGCCAATTATCTCAAATTTTGCATCGCCGGGAAGGTACTTGATCAGTCCTTTCTTGTCCGCTTCTTTCAAAGCCAATTCAGATTCTGCACTCGCGGGTATTATTTTGTAATCAGGAAATTCTTTCTTCGCTCTTTCAATGTTCTCAGCTGCTGTGCTAATGTCTGCTTTATTTGCAACTATGATCATTGGCTTCGTTTCTTTTCTTATCTTGCTTGCGAGTGCTTTCAATTGGTCTTCAGTCCATTCTGTTGGCTTATTTGGATCCAGTTTCAGTTCCTTGATCGCTTTCTCGACATGCTCTTCTTTGACGTTCAAGCCTGAAAGCTGCTTGGCTAATTCCCTTGATATCTTTGTCTTGTCCTGCTGCACCATTCTTGAGAACCGTTCCCAGCCTTTTTTTAGTATCCCATAGTACCACATGTCAAGCTCAATGTCCAGCCATCTGATATCATTCAGCGGGTCATAGCTTCCGGGTTCTACGGGTTCTCCTTTTTCATTCGTTGTTCCGGCAATATCAACAATATGTATCAGCGCATCTGCCTGCCTTAAGTCATCAAGAAACTGGTTGCCCATGCCTTTCCCCTCGTGCGCTCCTGGCACAAGTCCTGCAACGTCAAGTACTTCTACGGGCACGTATCTAATTCCATTCTCACACTTTCCGAATCTTGGCGTGCACTGTATTCCGAACTCCGTGCATACTGCTTTTACTCTGACATACGCGCAGCCTATGTTTGGTTTTATTGTTGCGAAAGGATAATTGGCGATGAGAATATCAGCTAGCGTGAGTGCTTTGAAAAAAGTGCTTTTTCCGACGTTGGCCTTGCCGACAATTCCTATTTTCATCTGAACTTGACCTATGCGGGTACTATATATGTTTTTTGCAGTAAACCTTTATAAACAAGCGTCGTTTATTATTGCCTATGTTCGAGCCTCCAAAACATAACCCTATGCGTCATAGGTATACGCAGTACAAGGATCGGAAGAAGGTCGCAGCATGGGTTGTTAATTTTAAGGATGTTTTCGATATGAAGTTACTTTATCTGCTTGCTCATGAGTGGCTTGTTGACGAAGGCTGGGCGCCCCGTCTCGATCAGGAATTTCCTGAGATTTATTACCTCCATAGGGAGGTTGCTGGTTTTGGGACAGAGAATTGGATAAGGTGGCGGTGCTGTAAAACGCCTGAGGGCAGTAAAGGAGGGCAGCCGCTTTTCCAGTTCGAGATGGATACAGAGTTCCACGTTCTCGGTCTTCAGAAGACAGAGATGGTCATGAATGGCAAGAAGGTGAAGCTTGATAAGGGCGAGGTTGAGATCAGGATCAATGCAGGTCTTGTCTATGACAAATCGGGATTTATGGAAAAGAGTTTGCTGACCAGGCCGTTCAAAAAGATGTGGTATAAGCGGGTTTTCAAAGATCGGTGGATATCTTTGAAGAAGGAGCTTTATCATGATTCTTACAGGTACCGTGAAGCTTTGAACACATATCTTCAGATTGAGAAGATACGTTCTGATGTGGAGCTTGGCGAGTTCTGGCGAACCCGCACCGAGGTCGAGTAACAATGGCGGTAAAACGGGGCGAAGGGCGTAGTGTAATCAAGCACCGTGGTTTTTTCGATTTGCAGGCCGTGTTGAAAGCGATACAGGGTTTTTTCATGCGTGATGATTATGTGCCGCATTGGGAGCAGGTTAAGGTCAGGTCTAATCAGTATGAGGTTATTTTTTATGCAGAGAAGAAGGAAACTGAATGGGTGAAGTTTAGGTTTGATCTTCATATTTGGGTTTATGACTTGAAGAAGGTTGAGATTGTAAAGGAGGGTAAGAAAGTAAAGATGGACGATGGTAAGTTCATATGCGAAATTGATCCGACTTTGATCCTGGACTGGCAGGACAGGTTTGAAGCGAAAACCTTTGCGGGTTTTGTAGGAATGCTGAAAGATTTATATTTCAAGTATATTATGAAGAAGGATATAGGTGATTATTGGGATGATGTTCTTTGTATAAAGAGCGCTCAACTCGCCAAAATCATCCAGCAGAAGTTAGGTCAGGAGGTACTATAATGGTTGAGAGGCATCTCGTTATTGATGATAAGCGGATTAAGTACGGGGGTGTTTTTGATGCCAGGGGGCTTTTTGATGTGATTAAGACGTGGGCCAATGACAAAGGATACTGGCTTGTCGAGAAGGGCCATTCTGAAAGCCTGAAGCAGGGCGGCAAGTTTATCGAGTTTAATCTTTATCCTGTTTTCAAGAAGCTTACCGATTATGCTAAGTCTATTTTCAAGATCAAGATACAGATGAGCGAAGTCAAGGATGTTGTTGTTGAGCAGGATGGCAGGAAGGTTAAGCTTCAGGACGGCAAGGTGAATATAAGGATTGATGCTAATCTTGAGACTGATTACGAGGGCAAGTGGGAGACTAAGCCTTTGCTGTATTTCCTAAGGACCGTATTCGAGAAGTATGTGTTCACTCCGTCTATGGTGAAGTTTGATGCCCGAATCAGGGAAGATGCCGAAGTGCTTGAGACGCATTTGAAGTCTTTCCTGAATCTTGGTAAGTTTAGGTCTTAGATCTCGATTATTTTTCCGTTTTTGCCTACATTTATTACTGTAGTTTTGCCTACTTTTTCTTCTATGCCTTCTGCTTCGTGTACATGTCCGCAGAGAACTATATCTGGCTTGAATGCATCTATTGCTTTCTTGAGCCCTTTGCTTCCCGGCACGAAGTTGCTGAATTCTGCCATTTTGGTTTCTGAGGGATGTACATGGGTTATCAGGAGCTTTTTTCTTGTTTTCTCGAGCTTTTTCTCGTTTTTCTTTATCGTGTCGTATATTTCATCTTCTGTTAGCATGTGCAGTCCTATGTTCGCTCCACCGCAGCCTATGATTCCTACACCGTCGTAGACTGCTGTCTTGCTGTGGAGATTCTTGAGCTTGTATTTTTCTGCAAGAAAGTCTGTTGCTAAGAAGTCATGGTTGCCTGGAACCAACAGCACGGGTTTTCCTGTTGCTTTGAAGTTTCCTAGGATATTATCTACATTGTCTTCCTCAACAATGTCGCCGTTCAGTATGATCAGGTCTACGTTCTCCTTTACAGCTTTCTCTGCAAGCTTCTTCGCTATTCCTGTATCTGCATGGAAGTCTCCTGCAGCAAGTATTTTTACCATTTTTTTGACTATATTTCCGCCTTAGCCCTTTAAAAACTTATCGGTTTATACCATCGAGAAGTAGTTAATTTCTTGTGGTTTTTGATGTGCTTTTCGAGCTCTTTCTCGAGTTGTTCGCTTCCGGGATACGATTTCTCATCTCTCCTGAATGCTGCCGTGTGGTGGCTGTGCCTGCCTGCAACCGCTTTGAACTTGTGCTTTTTGTGCAAAAGCTCATGGTACATGACATAATCAAGCAGCTCCGGTTTTTCAAGCAATAGCCTGCTTATTGTGACTGTGTCTGTTGCGTACTCGTATTTTCCGAGTTGGTTGACTCCATTGCCGATTTTTAAGTTCGGCTGTTCAATTTTGTCTCCAAAAAACGCTGAATTCACCCGTATAAAGCTTTGCTCCAGCACAGGATGCGTTTTTGTCTTGGTAGTATATTTAGGCAGGCTTTTGATGAAATTGCTGTACAGGTCCATGTGGATCGTGTTTATCTTTTTGTCAAACAGTCTCACCATAAGCTCTTGTACGAGCCCTTTTTGTATGTCTCTGCTTATGCCCCTCCATGCTTTGCTCATGCTGATTTTAATCTTGTTCGCGGTCATCGTTATTCTTGCATTGTATTCTTTATACCGCCCGCTGTATTCTAGAATGACTTCTTTGTTCTTGCCGAACAATTCTGCATATGCTTCTTCAGCTACATTCATTGGTTTTGATTATTTAGTTCCCTTAATTATTCTTTCGATCAAAACCTTAAAAATGCCGCAGGCATTTTTATTGGACTGCATACCTTAGAATCGCGCCGATTTTTCCGATATCCCTTAGTTGCGCCCCTTCTCTTGTGTCTGTTGAGATTATCATGACTTCTGTTGAGAAGTTCTTTGCCATCGCTTCCAGCTCATCGATTTTTTCTTCGTCTAAGGATTCTGAAACGAGCAGGTCTGCAACTGCGCCTTTTTCGAGCGCCTGCCTTACGTTCATTTCCCCGTACGCCACCATTTCCGGCTTTGTTGCGAGCATTTCGAGGAATCTGCCCATCATCTTTTTCTCTTTTGCGAACTCTTCTTTTGCGAGCTC
>JAHWHO010000095.1 GCA_019323255.1 Candidatus Woesearchaeota archaeon | reverse complement strand
ATGCCAATGCATCAAATCTACCAGTCGATAAAAGAGATATATTCTGAGCAGCAGGCATCAACCTACCAAAAAGAAGAAGAAAAACTGTACTTGTTGCATAGGGCATTAGACAGGAAGAAAGACGATATTGAACGCGGCGAGTACAAGCCAACAGAAAAAGCAGAACACCTGATGAGCGCAGCAGAAGCAATGGTCAAGAAGATGTATAAAAATTAACACTATATTTAAAAAGGCATATTTCTTTGTATTTTCATGGCATATTTTCAGCCACCGTACTACACGCCTATGGACAGGGCATACTATGAAGGCGACAAGGAAAGCCCGAAGATAGAAGAACCCATATTCCCAATTTCTCAATTAGGAACAACAGTGCCTGAGACGGACCCGTCAGGAAGAACGAGGAACATAATCCAGGGAATACAGGCAAACATACGGCACGGCGCGGGCACAATGCAGGTCGTGATGAGCGTACCGCCGGAAAGCGCACTGGGCGGAAGAGCCAAGGCATATGGTGAGGAAGTAAGAGAAGCAATAAGGGAAGTAGCCAAGGCAAATGAAGTCATGATCGGCGGATTTGAGATGCCGACGAGCTCAGTTACAGGAATGAGCGGTTTTGACCCGCAGCAAATGCAGTTCTCAGACGAGAGAAGGCAGCTGCACATGAACGAAGTAAAGGACGTAATGAAATTCGCAGCAGAGCCAGCAGGAGGGGGCGGAGTTGATATGGTCAGCTTTGAATACCCGCGCGCAATCAATGCAGGAACATGGAGAGATGCAGACAAGTTCGAGAAGCCCGGAGAGCAAAGAATCGGCTGGCTCGTCGATAAAAGGACAGGCAGAGTGACACAGTTCAGGAAAGACGAAGTCCAGAGGCTGCCAGTACTAAACGAGAAAGGAGAGATTGAAGTCTACGAAAAAGACGAGAACGGCCACAAGAAAGGCGACATAAAGATGGAAGACTGGACCTGGGAAAGATTTGAACGGGAAGCAAAGAAGCAGGGCAATATAAAACCAGAACAGCTATACGTCGATAAACAGCTCGAATCACAAAGAAGAACACTAATGGGCTGGTATTACACTTACAAGGATGAAGCGGAAAGGCATAAGATGGTTGCAGAGCAGTTAGCGAAAGAAATCAGGGATACAGAAACAAGCACAAGAATCGCGCCTGAAGTGAGAGACAGGAAGCTTGCAGGATTAAGAGAACAGCATGAACGTGAAGTGCGAATGTGGAGAGAAAGGCTTAATGCGGCAGCAGGCAACCTGTCACAGGCAGAAGACCTTGAAGAAAGAAAAAGGGCATTCATGCCAATGGACGATTTTGCAAAGAACAGGAGCATACTCGGCTACGCAGAACTCGGCGTTAATGCAATGGACGTAACAAAGAGCAACAAATACGCAAAAAGAGACATCTACGTAGGGCCGGAAATAGGCTGGCCTGAACATTTCGGCGGGCATCCTGATGAGTTCAAAGAGATCATTCAATCCTCGCGAAAACAAATGATAAGGCTGCTTACAGACCCGAGAATGACAAATGCGCAGGGACAGTATGTTGATACAAAAGGAGAAGTAGTTGACAAATCAAAAGCAGCAAAAAATCCGTACTACAGACCCGATATCGATTCGGGAAGAGCGCAGGAATATGCAAAAAGGCACATCAAAGGAATGTTCGATACAAGCCACATGGGAATGTGGTTAGCGCATTTCAAGCCAGAGGACACAAGAGACCCCGCAACAGGACAAGTGAGAAGGGAAACAGAGAACGAAAGAATAGACCGCTTCAACAAATGGTATATCGACAAAGTAAGAGAGCTTGCCAAAGCAGGAATCGTAGGCGGAATACAGCTAGTGGACAGCGCTTCAGCAGCACATGGACACTTGCCTCCCGGACAGGGAATATTCCCAATAAAGGAGACGGCGAAAATCTTCAAGAATTCCGGCTTCAAAGGATACTTAGTCAGTGAAGGGCACGAAGAAGAGAAGTTCAACGAAGGCAGAATCATGACGAAAACATGGGAGCTGCTCGGTGCGAAGCCAGGAGAGAGCTATTTCGGCGGGGCACCAGTTGCGCCCTGGGGCTCTATGGGCAGATCCTATTTCGGCAGAACATACTCGCCACTGATGATGTTCGGAAGCTACGCGCCGTCAAATGACTTCAAACTATGGAGCGAGATTCCGTTAGAATGAACTTTAAGAAAAAATTCGATAAGGCTCTAGCCAAGTTTATAAAAATCCAGAAAAAAGATCCAAAAGTAATTGGCATATTAGTATCAGGATCTTACGTGCATTCTAAACCCGATCCTAATTCGGATATTGATACGTACGTGATTACAGAGACAGGTAAGATGCGGGAACGGGGAAATACGTGGGTTGATGGCGTCGAGATAGAATATTTCAAAAACCCTGTAAGACAGATCAAGGACTATTTCAAGACAGAGAAAGGAACAAAGATGCCATGTACAGTGCATATGTTTGCCAATGGTAAAGTCATGTATGCAAAAAATAAGAAGATGGCTGAACTGGTCAAACAAGCAAAATTATTGGTGAAACAACCAGCAAAAAAGATGACTAATTTGGACTTTCAATGGGCAAGATATGCCTTGGATGACCTTGAGAAAGACCTTGAAGATATCTATTTGAAAGGCGATAAGTTCGGATTCCATCAGATATCGCTTGATATTTTAGAATACTGTTTCAATCATTTCTTCAAGGTTAAGAGATTGCCCGCAGAGTCTTGGTTGGCAAGAAAACCAAAGAGAATGTCGGAGAAGCTCCAGAAAGCCGATGCAAAGTTCGCAAGCCTTTACAAAACGGCCTTACTGGAGCATGACATGAAGAAGAAGTATCAGAAACTGAAGAAGTTGATCAAATACCTGGAGCCGTGCTTAGGCGGGAAAAGACCAAAAGAATGGAAATTAGTCTCCAAGTGCACTTTTTAATCACAAAATCTCTATCTTGCCGCTCCATTCATAAGCAAGCATCCACATTACAGGGCGGAAGAGCTTGACGTCGTCTTTTGCGTTCTGGAGATTGATATCAAAATTAACATACATCTTGTTCATGTTCACCATCTCGCGCGTCCTCGTGATAACTTTCTGCGCAGCATCAGTCAGGCGCTTCTCATGCTGGCGGATGTAGAAATCAGTCGATTTAACTTCATTATTGTAAGATTCAACAGCAGCATAACCGTATGCTTTAGGGGTCTCGCCATAACTAGTTGATTCATAAGCAAATTCCTCGCCGCCTGCAGCTATGCTATTATAATTAGAATCCTCTTTTGTAGACCAGCCAAGATCATCTTTCAGTTCTTCAAGCTCGTCAACAATCCTCCTGACCCAGTCGTCTTCATTAACTTCTTTCTCGACTTTGGCTTCTAGATTTTCCTCTAATTCGGTTGTATTGGCAAGCTCGATGAGCCTACCCTCTCCGGTTTCTGTGCCGATCAGAAGATCCATGCTATTTTGGACACCGAGCTCATTTTTATACTTTGTTGTGCACTCGGGGAAGACTAAATCGGGAATAAAATCTTGTTAGTATTCTCCAATAGTGATAAACATTTATAACGACGAAAGAGGATATCTTTTTTGTATGGACTTCAAAATAAAGGAGAAGCCAAAGCCGAATATAGAGCGATATCCGACTACTGACTTCGACTATGCGAAAAGATTCTCAAACCTGCTAAAAGAAGAGCTGAAAGAGTTCCTCATGGCAGTAATCCTGTTCGGCAGTGCTGCAAGAAATGAAAAACCATTGTATGGTGAACGGGATATAGATGTCCTGGTAGTCATAGATGACATGACTCAAGTCTTAAGCCCTGAAGTCGTGCAGTCATACAGAGTCATAACAGAGCAGACGGCCGCCAAAGTAAGCAAGAGGCTCCATATAACAACACTAAAGCTGACATCCTTCTGGGAATATGTAAGGAACGGTGACCCAATAGCTATTAATATACTGAGGGACGGAATATCATTATATGATGTCGGGTTCTACGATCCATTACAACAGTTGTTGTTCCAGGGAAGGATCAGGCCATCAAAAGAAGCAATCTGGACGTATTTTGCGAGAGCGCCTGCTACGCTGAACAATGCGGACTGGCATTTACTGCAGGCAACGCTAGACCTGTACTGGGCAGTTGTCGACTCGGCGCATGCAGCGCTGATGAAAATAGGAGAAGTGCCGCCAACACCAGGCCATATCGCAGACCTGATAAGAACAAAGATGGTCAGGGCAGGCATAGTAGATGCGAAGTATGCAAAAGTGATGCAGAATTTCTACGACCTCAGCAAGAAAATAACGCACAGGGAGATAAGGCAGATCCATGGGAAAGACTATGATAAGTACAGGCTGCAGGCAAAAGACTTCGTCAAAATGATGCAGACAGTTGTGACGAAGAAAGAGTATTAGTAAAGGTTAAATATCCTGCATTTTGCTGTTTCTTAATGGATTTCGACAACGACAAGAAAAATGCGCTGACAAAACTAGACAAGAGCACGAAAGGCAGCATAGATGAGCCTGTTATCCCTATTCTGAACCTTATCAACTCTATGAATGACTATTATACAACAAGCAGCTGCAGCGGAAGGATAATGATAATGGAGCCAAGTGAGGAAAGGCATGTGGACTGGCTGTT
>JAHWHO010000094.1 GCA_019323255.1 Candidatus Woesearchaeota archaeon | reverse complement strand
CCAAGGGTGCTTTCAGGCTGGTTTTGGAAATGCTCAAAGACCAAGTCGGTTATGATTTCTGCCTCTTTGAGGTTGTCTCGTCTTCCTCCTCGATCGTAAAGGCCATCTTCAGCGTAGAAGAGTTTCACGCCCAAAGCATGATGGTTGGCCTCTGCTGAGGGGAAAGTCACCAGATTGCCTTCATAGAAATGGCTGTTGGAGAAGGCAATAAGATCCTCATGCCTGCTTCTGTAGTGCCATCTTAAAGTTTTTACAGGTAAACCTATACCCAGACATTCATCAAGAATGCTATCAAAAACCTCTACTTCATTCTCGGTCACTTCGTCCCAGTCAAAATCATCCAATAAAGACTTCTGGAAGAAACTGGTAGGAGGCAGCTGACGATTATCTCCAGCAACCACAACACTCTTACCCCTATAAATGGCTCCAATGGCATCTTCAGGAACAATCTGCGAAGCCTCATCGAATAAGACCAGGTCAAACTTCATCATCTCCGAATCCAAGAATTGGCTAACCGAAATCGGACTCATCAAAAGGCAAGGCTTGATTTTGGGCAAAACATGAGGAATCCTCTGCAACAATGTACGAATTGGCATAAGCCTCCGCTTCTTAGCAGCCTCCTTAAGCAAAGTGTTAACTTCCGAGTCTGTTGCCTGAATTAGAATGTCCTGCGGTTTCCTGCTGTTAGCCGCTTCAATAACCATATTTGAGGATAGACGAATAAGCTCCTGATCCAAAGCTCTGAAGTCTTCAATTAACTGTTCATGATTCTCCCGTCTAAACTTACCTAACCTCGGATCTTGATCATACAGATTGTTTATCCATTCCTGATAGGCACCACGCCTAAACGCATCAACAAGCTCAGCTCTTGGAGGATGCTGCTCCACCAAACGGTCAAAAAACCCTCCCAAATGGATAAGCGAAAACTGCCCCTTAAGCTCCTTAAAATCGATAAAAGTCTGAAGATCATCAATTCTATCCCTAAGCTGTTTTACGCGGTCATGAAGAGCCTCAAGATCCAATTCAGTTAATTGTTGACCTTGATAAAATTCGCCATCTTCAAATTTGACCTCCAAGTCCGAAAGCACTCTGGGAGTTTCCTGAGAAAGCCTATCCAGTTCATCGATGGATGGGGCAGATTCAGACCCTTCGGATATTATTTCGGCAAACCGTTCAGGGATTAGAATCGACTCAAAATATTCTTGAACCTTCTTAGTCCAATCAAGAACTTGAATTATGTCTTCCCAGTCGGTTTCAAGTTCCATAAAGCGTTTTCCGAACTTTTCTCTAAGAGCCTCTTTTTGATTAAGAATCTCTGCTTCTTTCTTTCTCACAGATTCGGCTGCCTGTAAATCTCCAATGATAACCGAGTAGCTTTCTGGCTCTTCTTGCTTTATGGTCTCCGAAATTTCTTTTGTCAATTCATAAAGTGGGGAAAAAGCGCGTCCTGTTTGAATAGCCCACTCCTCAAGGTTCTCCAGTGAAGATTGATTCAACAGCAGATTGGAGCTGGGAAGTTTGGATGGTAGGATGTTCTGAAGGTCGTCACTCTCGCTTTCCCATTTCTCCACTGATTCGGCTAGCTCCGTTCCTAGCTTTTTGATTTCTGGGGGAGGATTCGACGGATATGATATTATTTTAGTTAAGGATTCTGGAATTTCAAGCGTTCCCGCAACGCGGTATACTTCCTCGGTTATTTGTATTGCTTTTTCAACAGCTAAAAAGTCCGTTTCGTAGCCTTTGTAGAAGTGCCCAAGCGATTGCTGAACTTCGTTCTTGTAGGATTCGATTTCTGTACTTAGAGCCTTGACTCTTCGGGCATCAAGAAGATCTTTCCTGACTGTTTTTGGAACTCTTCCTTGCTTGGAAACCAGCGCTATTTGTTTTTGATCGCGGTAGTAGCTGGGTCGGAAATATTTGAGGAAACTATTGTAAGGTCCGCTGTATTTTCTTGTGAATTCATCCAAGTCCAGATCGTAGATTCGTTCGGTATATCTTTGGGAGAGATCTGCGCTTAGAGAACTGAATTCTTCATAGTCCCTTTTTGCCCTTCGGAATGTCTCCCTAGCTTTCTGGAAGATTTGATTATCAAACCAATCGGGTTCAGGTTTTTCGGGTGAAAAACAAAATTCTGCGATTCGAGAAAACTGTTTCACTCTGTTAAAAGTCAAATTATCGGAGGATAAACCAAAAATCCTGCCTAAGGCAACGCTTTTCTCGCGCCACTTGGCAACCATATCCGATAAATTACGGACCAAACTGCGGAGTTTTTCCCGTTTCTTTAAAAGTTCACCATCAAAAACACTGGACGAAGATACATATTTCTGCATGTCTTTGAGGTAAAGCTCGAGTTCTTCTGATGTGTTAAGCATTAAAGTGAAGAATTGAGAATTGTAGCTCTCAAGCAGTCGGTTGCGGGTTGAAGTGCACCAATTTATGGTTTCTTGATGATCTTTGGCTTCCGTGAGAAGTGAATCGATTTGAGGATTCAGTAGCCATTGCGCTTCTGGTTTTGGGCTTTCGGAAAGGAAAACGTTCAAACCCAACAGCCATTTGATTCTACTAAGAGTGCTTGGCGGGTTTAACCCTAATTGTTGTGAATAATTTGATGACTCAAGTCTTAACAGGTTTACAGTTGCATCTATCTGTTCAATTTGGGCTATAAGCTCGGAACGTATGTCAAGATTGTAGCGGGTCCCCCGATATCCCCTCCAGGGAAAATCTTGCTCTTCAACTACCTGCCAAACGTTTGTCAGATTTACCATAAGTTCCTCTAATTCCTGCATTCGCTGAGGAGTTAGGCTTCCGGGATTTTCAAGTTCGACCTGAACGAAAGGAATATGCTGAAGAGTTATGAGTTCACCTAAAATTTCATAGGCGCTTTTCTGAAGAAGCGACTGCTTAATATGCAGGGCGATTACATATTCGTTCAGTCTTTCTCTTAGCTGCTTCATCTTTTCAAAGTCGTGAGCAGAAGGAATCTTTCCAGGAATAAGCTGTTCATCTAGACTACGTTTGAGTTCGGCTACAACTTCCTGTTTGTTTGCTTTGCTACTGTGGAGTTCAAGACAGAAATGTGCAAGACCTACATCACTGAGACGTTTGTATACAACCTCTAGCGCAGCCATTTTGTCGCTTACAAATAGGACAGATTTCCCTCTGGCAATGCATTCCCCAACAATGTTTGCTATGGTTTGGCTCTTTCCTGTTCCCGGAGGTCCCTGCATTACGAAGCTTTGTCCCTGAAGAGAATAATCTATACAAACTCTTTGGCTG
>JAHWHO010000093.1 GCA_019323255.1 Candidatus Woesearchaeota archaeon | reverse complement strand
CGCATTCGGTAAACATGAAGGAGTTTTCTTTTCTGAGAGTGACGAGTCACTTGCTGAATTGCTTAGTGCGCAAGCCGCAGCTTCGGTAGAAAGTTCATGGCTTTATCAGGAATTGAGAAATAAGGAAAGCATCACATCCATGTTGCGACAATTGAGCGAAGATGTGATCGACTGAACTTGACCCTAATATTGTCAAGAGCGACAAGTTAGTTGGCAGTGTTGTCGGCTATCCCGGCAAATTGCCTCCAGTCCTGAATGAGCTTAAGCTTACATGCCATTTACTTGACCGCGTTGTCGGCGCGAAGGACAAGCTTGTTGTCGAGCCAATCAAGCTAAAGGAAATTCTCATGTTGAATGTTAATGCTGCTGCTACAGTTGGCATTGTCAAAGACATCAGCAAGGGCAAAGTTGTTCTAACTCTAAGAAGGCCTGTCTGTGCCAGCAAAGGCGCAAGAGTCACCATAGCCAGAAACCTCGGCCAGAGATGGCGTCTGATTGGTTATGGGGAAATAGAATAAAACTACCACAACTTCTTAAACCATTGCCCGATATTATAGAAAAACTGCCCTATAGGTCCTCTTTCCTGCACAGGCTGTTCAATAGGAGCAGCTTCCTGCATTTTACATTCACAATTGCTGCAGTAGTATCCAGCTGGACAATGTAAATCACTTTCGCACTGCTCCATCCCTTCTAATACGCCATTCCCGCATACCGCCTGCGGTTGCAATTCTACGCACTTGCAGCCTATGCAGTCATAGCCGTATGGTGCTTGTCCCTGGCAGTCAACTGCTTTCTCGCACTGTTCTCCCGTCTCCAGCTTGCCATTTCCGCACTCTGCTGCAGGTAAGAACCATTTGCATTTGCAGCCTGACTGGCAGATTCCTTTGATCATAGGATCCTGAGACTCGCATATGCTTCCTGGAGGATCGCATTCCTCGCCAGTTTCAACAATGCCATTTCCGCAGCCCGTTCCTGATGGCAATTGTGTCTGGGCACCGCCTCCACCAACAACTGCACTTCTCTCCCATGTGAACAATACTCCGGATATCGCGCCGCCTTTTGTCGTAACTTTCTTGTATGGCGAACTGCCAACTGTTACGCTCGCTCCTCTCTGTCCTGATGGTATTGTAAGGTCAAGCTTGCTTGGAGGTCTCCGGGTATCTAAAGTGAACAAGATTCCCCATTGTGTCATTCCCTGCGCGACTGTTCCATCTGCGTACTGCATGTTCAGTGCACCTTGCGGTGATGGCACCTGTAAATCATTTCCAACAAAGTTTATTGTTGTGACTTCATCTACTACTGCTTCTGTCCTGAGCCTTTGCGGTACTACTATGTTCATTCCTGCAGCTAATGGCCTGATTCTTACTCCGCCTTGTTGTACGATGTCTACAGTTGCGCCGTTTATATTTCCGTCCCCGTTTAGGTCCATTGCAAGCTGGTTTGTTGCCGTATTTACTACAAATGCAAACCTTCCTGTTCCCATGTTCATTCTTCCCTGCCCTGTTAGAGGATCAAAGCTTGTTTCTTTTCTTCCGCCTTCTAAGTCTATGAAAGTTAATAGGTTATTTGTAGGGTCTACATCTGTAAACCTTAAGACGTACGTGTTAGCGCCAATATCAGCTGTTGCGCTTCTGTCTGTAACAACAATTAGATCCTGTAAATTGATATCAGGCGCGCCCGGTCCGGGTGCTTCAAATACATGTGTTACTCTGCCTTTATTGTCACCATATCCTATTGTGCTGTCCCATAAATTGAAATTGTAGTATTTTCCCTGGTTGTTCATGAATGCAAGTGCGTATCCTGTGTTTGACTTTGGTTTGAATCGTACTTCTTCTCCGGATACTTGTGCAATGTTTGCAGTAGACGCTCCTGTTGTTAGTCCGCCATAGCATATGTCGAAGTTTGGCACTAAGAATGCAGAAGGGTACTTCATTTGTGCTCTCATGCACGCTCCTGCAGGCACGTATATGTCTCCATCTACTGCTTCTGCGTGCGGCCTGTATCTTATACTGCTTATTGATATTCCTGCCGGCCCTGTTAATGCTGCTGCGGTTATCATTACATCCGCATCTACTGATACTCCGTTTATTTGCGCCCCAAAAGTCTGCCAGGTTGAATCTGTATAATCATTATCTGTCAATACTATTAAGCCGAACCCGCCGAATATTCTTATTTCGATTGAGTTGCCGAATACGTTAATTTCCTGGAATGAAACTCTATCGCCCATCAGATTGAAATCTTCCTGTTCAAGGTCTACTGCGCGCCCATTTGTCAAGTCGCTGTCCAGTCCGTCGCATACGAACTCATATTCAAATGGGAAATCTGCACAGTAAAGCCATTCTCCTGTCTGGTCTCTTTCGTTTGTACCGAAGATTATTCTGCAGCCGTTAAACGCGCCGCCGGTATTTATGTGCTGTGTACAGGTGGATCTTCGTGCACCTTGAACTGATGTATCGCCTAGTGCAGGAACTTCATAGCCAGATATGCCCTGCATTTCATTCCATATTGGTTCGTTGATAGAAAGGTCTGAAATTATTACTGTATTGCCTGACGGCGCCTGCGTTGCGCCCCCGACTACTACGACCATTGGAGAAGGTTCAGGCATCATGTATATGCTTGTTAGAAGTGTAAAGACGCCGACGATAGCGACGATTGCAAGAATGCCTATAGGCACTGTGTGTTTCACGAATAATCACCTCTTGATAGAACTAGTTTTAATCAATGTATTATTTAAAGCTTTCTTAGAATTATCGAATAAAAAAAGGGAGAAAGTTTCTCCCCCCAATTAGGCTTTTCCGAGAATACGGAACACTTTTGTTCCACAGTGCGGGCATTCTCCTTTCGCTGCCTTCATGCCGTTTTTCATAACAGTCTCTTTAGGATTCTTAATTTTCACCTGTTTTTTGCATTTCATGCATCTTCCTTCAGGATCTTTCATTATCTATCACCTTCGTTATTATTACCACTATAAATGCTATTGAGTTAATAAACTTTTGTATCTGGAGTAGAAACCAAGCTTATACATCTACGAAGATGTTATGT
>JAHWHO010000092.1 GCA_019323255.1 Candidatus Woesearchaeota archaeon | reverse complement strand
TGTTAAGAATATGATCCTTTCGTTCAGGATCAAACTCGCCATCAGTCTTCTCAAGATGTGCACGCCAATATTGACAGAAAAGTGCGAATTTCCTAACTACTCTATAGAAGCACATGTGGTCGAAGTCTTCTGCGGCTTGTTTAAGTTGTTGCTCGTCAGTAATTCCTGTTTCTAGGAGGTATGCCTCGAGCAGACCTTCTCTTTGTCTCTTGTTCTGCGGCCCCCAAAGAAACCGGGCTTCATACATGGTAACTATCTGGGCGGGATCTTCTGTAAGGTGACCCCATTTGTACTGGTTATCCACAAACCACATGGATTTCTTTAAATCACCATCGGAGAATGCTCTTTTACCGTGGTTATCAGATGAGGGCACTGTAATCTCATTGATCACGGTTTCTATGTCTGCTTCCTTGCCTGCTTTTGGACAAAGAATTCTGCAATTGTTTAAGCTGGAATCCTTATTTCGCACAATGTTGTTATCATCATAATCAATACTATCAAGCACATCGAGTATCGCAGTCCATAACTGTTTCTCTTTATCCTCAAATTCCGTCTTAAGCACCAAATTAGCCAGGTCAGGAAGATCTGCAATAGCAGATTTATACGATTGAGCAAGAAGATTGCCAGTAGGCTTTCTGATAAATGTAGATCCTGCATTTCTCGCGAAGTAGCCGCAAGCTTTTGCATAATGATCAAGCAGACGGTATCTTATCTTTCGGATGAACCGTGCATAGTTCTTGTCAGTACTGTCTGCTTTGCCGGAAAGTTCCTCTATAAACACATTAAGCGTGATCCCGGGAATGTATTCCGTGACCCAAAACGCGTATTCCTCGCCGTTTTTCTCAAAACTGCTTGGCAGGGTGATTAATGGTGTCTGGAAATTACTATCTTCTCTGAAACGGTATGAATCCAGGAATCTCTGAAGGGCAATCAAGTGCGCGGGCACGGGGCTCTTACCCTGTACAGACTGCCTTGGTTTTTCAATACGGAATGCACCCCACCTAAATGCATGGTATTTCTCGAGCTCTTCGTCAACAAGCATGCCATTTTCTCCCACTTCTTCATCAATCTTTACCAGGCCTTCGCGGTCGAGTTCATGCTGTTCTACAAGATAATCTATGATATTTGAAAGTTGACTTACATCTTTTTCAGACATTAGTGCAAGAGTTGAGTCGATAAAATTTTTTCCTAGATCTGACGCACTTAATTCGTGAAGAGGCCTGGACCTGAGTTTTAGTTTGGTTTCAGCATTCTTTGTAGCAGACTTCAGATATTTCACAAGTCCCGCCCAGAACACACTGCTAAGTACGCTTGTATCTCTAAGTTCCGTGGCGGCAGTCTTGAAATGGGCGAGCCGCGGCTGAAGATTCAAGTATCGGGGGGGCTCGGGAATAGGCGCTATGACTCTACTAATAATTCTCTGCGGGAACTGCTTCAGCAAGCTAACAAGCTGTGTTTTGCTTCCAATTGCTTCTCTAACGACACCAAGCAAATCAGCTTCTTCATATTCTGTGGCGGGAATTTGGACATAATCAAAAATGTTGTACCGCTCTTGAGCTGTTTTCAACAGCGTTTCATGATCAGCCTGTTCCGCAAGGATAGCTTCCAAAGGCCGTTGGCTGCGAAGGATTATTGGTGTAAGAAAGTTTTCATGAATGCGCGGATGCTGAAGCTGATCCTCGCCAATAATAAGCGCCATTAGCCGATCGAAATTGGGAATAGGTTCGCCATCGAGCGGTTGCGGGCAGTGCGTGACCATTTTTTCAAGCTCCTCTATCGTTTCCGCGTCAAGAATGCTGAATCTATGTTTAAGAATGAAAGAACTAAATGCCCGGACTTGCCGATCTTGTGACACAATCCCAACAGTATCATAAAGCGGACTACTTGCTACAGTTAATAACTGGTCGCTGTGACTCATTTGAAATTTGCTATTCTGACCGTTTAAAAATCTTTTGCTCCCGTCCAGTGAAAAAGAAAACATTTATAAATCAAACCTATACCCACAGTCTAGAGTGGAGAGTTATGGCAACATACAAACCGGGGGAAATTGAAGCAGCAAGAGAGTTCTATTATCAGAATGGTTTGCCTCGTTATGCGGATACGATCTTAGTGGCAGAGAGGTTTGGCTGGGAGGTGCTTAAGAACAAAGCAGAAAGCCCCACCGCAATCCAAGAATTGAAGTTTTGTGAAGAACTAGAACTCGATTTGCCTAAAGGGCTAACTTTAGGT
>JAHWHO010000091.1 GCA_019323255.1 Candidatus Woesearchaeota archaeon | reverse complement strand
TCATCACTGCCACAACCAGCACCAGTAATATGAGCGCAACTTTCACAACTGTCTTCGCAACGCCGAGCGCTAGCTTTATCAGTAAAAGCACGATCAATACCGCGCCTATGACTATGATTAGTGTTTGCAAGTCCATGCAGTTTCAGATTGCAGTGCCGTTTATATTCTTTGCCATAGAAGCGCTTAAATATCTGAAGTATTTGTTTAGGGTTATGGAAGATAAACTCGCAGAATTCCGTGCTGCTCTCCAAAGGCTTGAAGAGCTTATGCCATCGCTGGGAACTCGTCAATTAAAAATTTTGGGCAGGAGTCTTCTTGAAAAAATTCCCGAAGATATTAACACAGATCTCTATTTTAGTATTAAGCAGGAAGTCGTTTCTCTTCTGTATGATTTTCAGTTCGCAGATCTGCCTGCGGCCCAGCTTCGCATTCAGACCCTTTGGACAATTCTTGACAATATCAAGGAATAAGACTTATAAACTTCTTTCATATCTTTTCTGTTATGATATTAACAAAAAAGGTGATACTCGAGGAGATCAGGAAAGGCAGGATAAAGATAACTCCATTTGATAAAACCGCAGTCGGCGCTGCTTCCGTTGATCTTACTCTTGGTGACACTGTTAGAGTGTTTAAGAAAACAGACAATATCCCTATTACTGAGGGCATCGACTACAAGAAGTACACAAGGAAAATTTCTATCAAAAAAGGATATATTCTTGAGCCGGGCGAGCTGATACTTGGCATTACCAAAGAGCGGATTAAGCTGCCTGATGATATCTGTGGCTGGCTTCAGTCGCGTTCAAGATTTGCAAGGCTCGGCCTTATCGTCCATATGACTGCGCCGTTTATGCAGCCGGGCATTGACAATCATCAGGCGTTAGAGATTTTCAACGCTGGCCCGCACGATCTTAAGCTTAAGCCGGGCATCAGAGTCTGCCAGTTTATATTTGAGCGCTGCGAGGGTAAAGCGCGCTATAGGGGCAAGTTTAGCAAGCAGTCTGGCAAAACCTTTTAAACGCGCTTTTCATGTATTCTTATGCATGAAAATATTGTACATAGATGCAAGAAGCGATGTTCCTGTTAAGCTCTCAGCTGCAGCTCTAAAAAAACTGCCGAAGAAAAAGTTTGGCATCGTAACATCAATCCAGCATCTCCATAAAATCGACGAGATTCTGCACCAAATAAAAAACTCTAAGCTTGCAGGCCAGGTGCTTGGCTGTAATGCTTTGCGTGCGGAGGCGATTAACAAAGATGTTGATGCTTTCTTATTCATAGGCACAGGCGTATTTCATCCTTTGAACATCGCATGGAAGACTAAGAAGCCCGTCTGGATATGGAATCCTGTGAGCAAAACATTGACGCAGGTTGAGAAATCTGAAATTGAGAAATATGTGAAAAAACTTCAGGGCATGTTTAACAAGTTTATGTATGCAAAAAATGTCGGTATTCTCACGAGCCTGAAAATGGGCCAGAAGAATCTTTCAAGGGCGAAACAGCTTTCAAAACGAAAGGATAAGAAATACTATTTGTTTATCGCTGACGACATAGACCTGTCAGAGCTTGAAAACTTTCCGTTTGTCGATTTTTGGGTTAATACTGCATGCCCGCGAATTGAGGCGAATAACCTGATTAATATTGATGACCTCGCTGAATTCCTGAAGATCAAGTTTAAAGACGTTGAGAGGCCGATCTGGAAAACTAAACCATGAAAAAATGGATTTTGATTTTGCTGTTGTTGACCGCATGCTGCCCTAGAATCAGTTTTGATAACGGCTCTTTTTGCGTCGAGATTGCAGATGACAATAAGGAGCGGACCGTTGGCCTGATGTACGTGGATGACCTGCCGGATAATAAAGGCATGTTCTTTGTTTTTCCGCAGGAGCTTCCGCTTTCGTTCTGGATGAAGAATACTCTTATTCCGCTTGATCTTGTTTTCCTTGACAAGGATATGGTCGTTGTTGATGTAAAGCATAACTTCCAGCCCTGTACTGAGGAGCCTTGCGAGTCTTATCTCTCAAAGGTTCCTGCGAAGTATGTCCTTGAGATTAACGCAGGGCTTGCTGAAAGATTAAGAATAAAAGAAGGAAGTAAAGCCGAGCTAAGTGAATGATGCTCTTATGTCGTTTTTGAGCAGGCTTTCCGGTGTGAAGCTGTTCTTCATTTCCCCGAGCATGTCAATGAATGTTTTCTTTTTCTCGTAGACTACAGGGTCTGCTTCTATGCCGAGCTCTTTTTCCAGGTACTTAAGCGCATCTTTCTTGTTTCCGAGTTCATCGACGAGTCCGAGTTCTTTTGCTTCTGATCCGAGGAATACAAAGCCTGTTGCAAGCTCCCTGACTTTTTCTACAGGAAGATTTCTGTTCCTGGCCACGGCTGTTATGAACTCCTCGTGCAGGTCGTCTACAAGCCCCTGGAAAAGTGCTTTCTCCTCGGGCGTCATTTCTTTGTATGGCGAGCCTGCGTCCTTGTACTTGCCTGCTACAAGTCTTCTGTACGTGACGTTATAGTCCTGCATGAGTCCTGCAAATCCGAGGTTGCTTGCTCTTACGCCTATGCTTCCTGTTATGCTCATTCTGTTTGCGAAGATCTTGTCTGCTGCTGTTGATATCCAGTATGCTCCGCTTGCTCCGGTTTCTCTTATTACTGCAACTGTTGGTTTTTCTGCATCCTTGACTGCTTGTGCAATCTCGTCCGTTGCTACTGGCGCGCCTCCCGGGCTGTCTATTTCAAGCAGGATCGCTTTGATGCCGTCTTTTTCTTCTGCTTTCTCTATCATGCTTATTATGTCCGAGCTTTTCGCGACGTCCGTCGTGAACATCTGGCTATCGCCTGTTGTTATCACGCCTGTTATAGGAATTACTGCTATGTTTCCGTCCAGCAGATCTCCATGCGGCACGAACATTGCGAGCACTGATGCAAAGATCAGCAGGAATATTATGAATGCGAGTATGCTGAATCCAAAGCTAATAACTTTGAATATTGTCTTTGTGACTTGCCAAAGCCCCATTGGCTTCTTAACCTTCTTTTTTGCCATGCTGCCTCCTATTTAACAGTAAAATATATTCTTCTGTTGTTTTTTCCTTTGTTTTCCATGCCCACTATTTCTATTGTTCCGATTTCTTTCGCATCCTTGACGTGCGTCCCGCCGTCGCATTGCCTGTCTATTCCTTTGATCTCCACGATTCTTAATTCTTTAATCGCTGGCGGAAGCACATTTGCGAGTTTCACCAGTTCTGGATCTTTCAGTGCATCTTCTCTCGGCATGTAGCTGATGCTTACTTCTGCGCCTTTTGATACTGCTTCATTAAGCTTGCTGATTTCTTTCTCGATTGCGTCCCTGTCAAATTCATCGAGGTTGAAGTCTATCCTGCTCTTGTCCACGTCGAGGTTATTGCCTGTGATCTGCACATCAAACTTTTTTCCAAGTGCGGATGAGATTGCATGCGCCGCTGTGTGCATTCGCATTATCTTGTATCTTCTTTCCCAGTCAATTTTGCCCAAAACTTCGTCCCCCTCATTGAGGCCTTCTTTGTCGACGTAATGCGCTATCCCAGTTTCATCTTTCTTGACTTTTGTGACTTTATACCCTTCCCCTTTGCATTCGAGCATTCCCGTGTCCGTCGGCTGTCCGCCTCCCTGCGGGTAGAATGCTGTTCTGTCAAGGTAAACTTTATCTCCGTCAACTTTGATTACTTTCGCAGTGAACTCTTTTGTATACGAATCATCAAGATAGATCAGTTCAGTCATATTATCACCGGCATCAGCTTTTTTGTTTTGTCCTGGTAGTCGTAGTATCTGTCGCCGAATTCATCAAGCAGTATTCTTTCTTCCTGGTTTATCCTGAACAATACTGCGGGTATAAAAAATGCAAAAGTCAGGATAGTTCCCCATGTGCTTCCGAGCGTGAGGGCCATTCCGATGATCATGAACAGTAGTGCAGTCTTGCTCGGGTGCCTTATCTTGTCGAATATTCTCATGTTTGTTGCTTTGTGGAAGTTTTTCTTGAGCGCTTCCTCGTGCGTGCTTTGCTGAAGGTATTTTTTTGTGAACGCCTGTATTAAGCCGCCCATCAGGAAGATGTATAGCCCTATAATCTTGATCGTGCTCGGAGATTTTTTCTCAACAAGGAAGTCAACGATTGAGATCCCTACAGAGAGTGCAATTGCAATCCATAATATTATCTCGCTCTCAGGTCCGCCTTTAGCAGTGTCAAATTGAAAGAATCGCCAGCATTTTTTCCCGAGCATCGCATATGTGATTATCATTAATAGAACAAAAACACCTATCAGTATTTTCAGCATGCTGATCATGGTATACTGTCGATTCTAATTGTTTATATGTTTTGCTACTGTTGCACGACTCCGGCCACTGCCTGGTATGAATCTCCTTTTTGCTGCCAGCCTTTCCATTCACATGATGCTGTCGCGATGCATTTCTCTCCGCAGCTGCATTTCCTGCTGCCGCCGCAGGGCACATCTCCGCATATGGTATTCCTGCATACTAATGTATCTTGCGAGACGCTTACTGAGGGCTTTTGGGATGAGTAGCACGTGCAGGATCCGATGTTTACATAGTCGGGATATCCTATGCTTGCGCTGGCTTTGCAGTAGCCTTTTTCATTCAGCTCATTGAGTATTTGGCTGCTCCAGTCCGGCCTGCGCGTGCTCATGTCTCTTCCTGAACAAAGTTCTGCGCAGCTTTTCGGCTGGGTTTCTTCCTGGGGTCTTGTCGTGTACTCATATCGTGTTTCCTGGTAGTCATAGTATTGGGGCGCAGTAGCCAGTTCCTCCTTATTGCATTTGTTTTTAGCTTCCTGTAGTGCTCCCTGCATAGATAGTGTGATCCCGCTGTCTTCTCTTTCTTCTTTGTCCAGCTTTTCATAAAGTTCGGGAGTCATTCCTTTGGTTCTGAGTAATGCCTCATACCGTGCACACTCCGGCCCTTTTTGTATTTCTTCTGGCACTTCAGGCAGTTCACCATAACCAGTGTATTGCCCTTTGGCTATTTGCATTGCGTACTCAACGCATTTTTTTATGCAGTCTTCTAGCTGCCTGTTAAGATCTTCCAGCTGTCTTTTGAGGCTGTCCAGCAATTGTTGTTCTCTGCTAAGCTCGTGCTGTTTGGCTTGATTTGCCTGCTGGGCTTCGTTCAGTTTCTGTTCCGCTTCAGCGATTTTATTCTGGAGTCTTTCCCTCGCCTTTGCTTTTAGCTCCGGCATGCGCTGGTCTTGTGTTTCCCAGTTGTCCATCGTTTGCTGTGCGCCTTGTTCTCCTCTTGTGTATGCTTCCCAGTTTTCCTGCGCAGCCTCTCTTGCAACTTCAATGTCTGTTGTTGTGACTGTTCTTCCCGTTTCAGAATCTGTCATGCTGCTTTTTGGATTGTCGAAATCGTCGAGCCTTTGTCTCGCATTATCGAGCGCATTCTTCGCATCATCGAACTCTTCTTGTGCATTGTCTGCTTCGTTTTTCAGGCCTGCGACTTTTTCTTCCTGCTCTTTTATTTTCTCATTCATTTCTGCAATCTTTTCCCTTATCGGATCGCAGATAGGACATTCTTTTCTGATCTTTTCGGCTTTCTCCTCGAGCTCTTTCATTCTTTTTTCATATGCTTCTTTCGCTTTTTGTCTGCGTTCCTGTTCTTCCCGCGCTCTTCTTTCCTGCTCTTCCCGTCTCTGCCTTTCTTTCTCTTCCACAGATTGTCCTGGCGGCGTCAGCGGTGGCAGAGGGTGCACTCTTGGTTCAGTTCTTTCAATTATCTTTGGGATGGAAATCCATTCAGCAGTTTTAGGAGTAAAGTCATACATGAAACATTGCACAGTCACATTCCAAGTGTTTACAATCTGCGGGTCTGTGCCGAACAGGTTTCCTAAAAAGCCTCTTGGATGCACCTGGCCTACAAGCGGGTTCATTGGCTCAGGTGTGTCTCCGGCAGCTTCCATAAGTTCTGACGCTTGCGCATTAGCTTCTGTAGCCATATCTAAAATTTGATTTATGGAGTCTGTTAGGTACTGGCCTATGGGTGCGCCGAGTGATGCGCCGATTCCAAATCCTGACAGGAATCCGCTTGCCGCCGCACCGTATCCGAGATGTTCGAATAATGTTGTAATTGCTTTTTTAACTAATTTTTTGCCTTGTTCCTCGCCGATTTCCTGAAGCTTTTTCTCGAGCACGTCTTTTAGTTTTTCTTTGAGCTCGTCTATCTTAGGATAGTCGGTTGTATGTGTTGTTGATATCGGCTTGCACGGGCATCCTGATAATCTGATGCTGAGAGGCTCGCCCGGGAATGATTTGCCATGGTCGAAGTTTCCATCAAACTCACCGTTCTCTGTTGAGAATCTGGCCTGCTTGCCACTTTTATAAAAAATTGCTACATCGCAGTCTTTGCTATTGCCTTGTTCATCTTTAATGGTCATCACTTCCTGCTTTACCATATCTATTTCTGCATTTTTGTATTTCTCCAGGAGATCCTTTATCTCATCTGCAATGTTCTGGGCTTTCTTCAGCGCGCTTTGTTCTTCTTCCGCACAGACGGGTACCATTAGCATAGTGAATATTAGAAATACAGCGATCAGCCTTTTCATTATCATCAACCTCTTTTATGCATGCTTTATTCGGCTGATTATTTAAGAATTGCGGCTACTGTATTCTTCCAAGCGTGTAAGGGCATATTTCACTGAATCCTGCGATTCTTAGGGTTATAGGAATTTCATCGAGCAGCCCGTCTGGGGTGATGTCGCTCGCATCTCGCACTCTGAAGGCCACAAACATTGTTTGCTTTTTCTCTTCTACAACGCCGCCTCCATTTGCGGTGAAGTATTCTGTTAATTCCTTTTGTAGGTCTTCTATGAATCCTGCTTTCATATCCCTCTTTTTGAATGGAAAATAGATTTCCAGCATTGCAGGTCCATTGTCTGTTTTATTGAATATGACTGGCAGTTCTGCTCCCGCTTGAGTTAGCTGTAAGTTTTCTATGAATGTGGTGTATTTCTGCTGCAGTTCCTGGTAGGTTTCTTGTTTTCTTTCTTTTTCTTCGTAGGATGCTTTTTCGCGTTCGTAGGCTGCAATTGTTTTTTCATGTTTTTTTGATTTTATGGCTTCAATTACGCCGGCCTGCAGAGTTGGCGGTATGTCTGTTTCGCCTGCTTCTACCTTGCGGAGATATTCCAGCTCTCTTTGTGCTTCTTCATATGCAGCCTTTAATGTTGCATCTGGCGATGTTTGTGGAAGATCCAGTGCTTCTTGAATTTCTTCTTCAGTCAGTCTTTCGCCGGTTACATGGCTTATGTATTCAGGAAGGGTATTTTGCATTTCTCCGCGCAGTACTTTTTTTGCGAAAAGCAGATCTTCGGGTCGTTCAAGAATTGTTTCTGGCGTGTATGTCCTGGATTCGAAATATGCGAGCAAGCCCTCAAGGGGTGTGCTGGCAGTTATGCTTTTTGGTTGTGGTGTTGAGCGTAATTGTGTTTTGAGGGCCTCGTTTTCTGATTGTAGGGCTCGTATGTCTTCAGCGCTGCTTTCTGTCAAGGTAATAGATTTTATATCCCATCCCGATTTTGGCATCCGGCCTGAAGATTCCAGTACTTGTGTGATGGTTTCTTTTAGTTGTATGTCGTCCACAACAACTCTTAATCCGGTAGATGCGCTTGTTGGTTGTCCCTCAAATCCTGCTTTCTTTATGAGTGATTTTTTTTGTCTTGCAGCATTTTGAAGAGCAGTTTTTGCCGTGTATCCGGGACCTTTGTCTTTGTGTCCGAGTGTCACAATATATTCTATACCTGCCATGATGATCCGGGGAAACCAACCGTTTATAAATTTTGCTATCAGATAGTAGTCACATAAAATCTGTAGTTCCTACCTATACTTTGTCACTCCAACTCTTTTGCATTTTCCTGCTATTGGGCATTCCGAGCACAGCGGGCTTATCGGTTTGCATACCGTTTGGCCGTGTGTTACAAAAACATCGTTTACTATTTTCCAGTATTTTTTTGGCACGATCTTTTCAAGTGTTTGTTCTGTCTGCTCAGGTGTTTTTGTTTTCACCCAGCCAAGCCTGTTAGAAATTCTGTGGACATGCGTATCGACGGGTATTGCTTCTTTGCCAAAGGAGTAAACTAATACGCAGTTTGCTACTTTCCTTCCGACGCCTGGCAGCCGGATGAGGTCGGCCATATTGTCAGGCACCCTGCCTTCAAAGTCTTCTTTGATCATTTTCGCAGCAGAAATAATGTTCTTTGTTTTTGCATTGTAGAACCCGATGGATTTGATTATCTTCTTGACTTTTTCAGGGTCGGCATTCGCAAGCTTGTCTGCAGTTCCGTATTTCTCAAATAATTTCTTTG
>JAHWHO010000090.1 GCA_019323255.1 Candidatus Woesearchaeota archaeon | reverse complement strand
CAAGATAAAAAGCCGAGCCTTGAAGGCGTTCTCAAAGGAATACCTGATCACTTTTTAGATCGTATCCAACAAGGTGAAGATATCGATTCTGAACAAGAACTAGTGTCGCTGGGGAAGCAGCTTGCAGTTGTTAAGAGCGATGTAGCCAGATTAAATAAGCTTTTTCCAACGCTAGGAAATACTATTCTTGGCCTTGTTCGAGAAAAGTTTGGACATTATGTTGCAGTTGCCGCAACGCTGAGTTATATTGCAGATGCTGCAGAGGGGCCGGGAAGCTCACAGGAACAGCTTGAAGGACTAGTTCCTCAACTAGCGGCTTTAAAATCAGAAAAAGGGTTTGAGGACAAAGAATACTGGCTTTTCTTGTCTTATGTGACCGAGTTTGGCCAAGGAAGGGCAATTTATGAAGTTGCCGAAGAATTTGAAGCTGTTGTAGTTGATGGTTTTCTGGGTTTATATGCTGCGGCCGGCGAAAAAGTTGTTGGACTGGCATACACAACCCGGCAATTGGATAACGGAGACTGGGCAAAGCGTCATGGTGAGGAACAGGATACTGACGTTCGCGGAGCACTTGAATTCTACAGGCGGGTTGAACAGCAATATAGCATTGATGCAGCGGCGGTTGAAAAATTTGTCGAAGAATCAGGAATATTAGTCCCGCATTCGGATGAGGAATAAATTGCTTATCTAAATCTGGTAGAAACCTTTAAAAACAATATCTCAGATTCTCGACAGTATGCCAACCGAAAAAGAATTGATAGATGAGCGGTTGAAAAAACGTGAAAAACTGCTGGACCTTGGGATAAACCCCTACCCGTACAGATATGAGCCAAAGCAGACTGCAGAACAAATACAGAGCAAGTACAAGGGCCTGAAGGACGGCGAGGAAACAAAGAACAAGGTCAAGATAGCAGGAAGGATAATCGGCCTGAGAAAAATGGGCAAGATCGCGTTCATGCACCTGCTTGATGCAACAGGAAAAGTCCAGGCATATTTCTCAGTGGATAACCTAGGCGAAAAAGTGATGGATGGGCTTAAGCTGCTTGATGCAGGCGACTGGATAGGCGTCGAAGGAACAGTCTTCAAGACAAAGAGAGGAGAAGTGAGTGTTAAAGTATCAAAATATGAGCTGTTGTGCAAGTCAATAAGGCCGCTCCCGGAAAAATGGCACGGACTCAAAGACATAGAGCAAAGATACAGGAAACGGTACGTTGACCTCATAGTCAACCCGGAAGTAAGAGACACATTCATCAAAAGAACAATATGCGTAAACGCAGTACGTGAAACACTCAATTCAAAAGGATTCCTTGAAGTAGATACGCCCGTACTGCAGCCGATCTACGGCGGCGCAGCAGCAAAACCATTCAAAACGCACCTGAATGCGCTTGACATGGAAGTGTTTCTCAGGATAAGTGACGAGCTCTACCTGAAACGGCTTATCGTCGGCGGTTTCGGAAAAATATACGAGTTCTCAAAAGACTTCAGGAATGAAGACATAGACAGGACGCACAATCCGGAATTCACACAAGTTGAAGTCTATCAGGCTTATGCAGACTACAATGACATGAAAGAACTTCTGATGGACGTCTATGCGAATGTAGCCAAAAAAATATACGGAAGCACAAAATTCGAGTACCAGGGAAATAAAATTGATGTCAAGAAGCCGTGGAAAGAATACACGATGAGAGAAGCGCTCAAGAAAATCGGCGGAATTGATTCAGAAAAAATGAGCGATGACGCGCTCAGGAAAGAATGCAAGAAAAACAAAGTCGAGATAGACGCAAACGCATCACGGGAACTGATGATCCAAGAACTGTTTGAAGAACTCTGCGAAAACAAGCTAATCCAGCCCACGATAATAACTGAGCACCCAATAGAAAGCACGCCGCTCTGCAAGCAGCTGAGAATTGACACGACAGGCAAATGGGTGGAAAGATTTGAGCCTTACATAGCCGGCATGGAAGTAGGAAATGCTTACTCAGAGCTCAATGATCCTGTAAAACAGAGAAAACTGCTTGAGGAACAGGCAAAAAAACTCAGGGAAGGAAACGAGGAATCCCACCCGATGGACGAAGATTTTATCCAGGCCATCGAAGTAGGAATGCCGCCAACAGGCGGAATAGGAATCAGCATAGACAGGATGGCAATGCTAATGACAAACAGCCCGAGCATAAGGGACGTGCTCTTCTTCCCGTTCATGAAACAAAATGAATGATAAAAGCGTATTAGGACTAACGACAAGCTGCGTGCTGTTCGGAAAGAAAAAGAAAAAAGAAGTCGTCGCAAGAGTCGATACAGGCGCGACGAAGAGCAGCATAGATGAGAGATTAGCCCTTGAGATAGGCGTAGGCCCGGAGCTCAAGAAAACTCTTGTAAAAAGCGCACATGGAACAAGGCAAAGGCCTGTGATAGTAGTTGATTTGATGGTAGGGGGGCAGATGAAACGATCGGAATTTACACTGGCGGACAGGGCGCACTTAAAATATCCCGTGCTCATAGGCCAGAACGTCCTGAAATCAGGATTCATGATCGATCCATCTAGAAAACTGAAATGAAAGCAGCAGTGATTAGCTTATGCAGCGATTCAAGCATGATGATAGTCAAGGAGATGCGAAAGCTTTTTGACGAAGTTGACGCGCTTGACATAAGAGACTTTGAAGTAAGTTTGGGCGATGGACAAGTATTCTACAAAGGCGAGCCGCTTGGAGAATATGACTGCATTTACTTAAGAGGAAGCTACAAGTATTCTAAACTATTGAGCACAATCGCAACAGTCCTTAAGGAAAAGACAGTAATGCCAATACAGCCGGAAGCTTTTGTAGTAGGGCATGACAAACTATTAACCCATATGAAACTCGAAGAAGGGAAAGTGCCGCAGCCGACAACATTTCTTGCAAGCACAGCCGGTGCAGGAAAGAAAATCATCAAGCAGGTCACATTTCCAATAGTAATCAAGCTGCCGGGCGGAACTCACGGAAAAGGAGTCATGATAGCAGACAGTGCGGAGAGCGCCAAAAGCATGATGGATGTTCTTGAGCTGATGAAGCAGCCGTTCCTCATACAGGAATACATAGAAACAGGAGGAGAAGACTTGCGCGCGATTATCGTCGGGAATAAAGTTGTAGCTGCAATGAAACGGCTTGCCTCGCCTTCAGAAAAAAGAGCAAACCTGCATTCAGGAGGAACGGCAGAGAGAGTTGTGCTTGACCCTGCGATTGCAAAAGTTGCAGTATCTGCGGCCAAGGCGTGCGGGTGCGAGATCTGCGGAGTAGACCTTATGCAAAGCGCGAAAGGACCAATGGTATTAGAGATTAACTTATCACCCGGAATGCAGGGAATCACAGAAGTGACAAAAGTAGATGTTGCAGGAGAGATCGCAAAATACCTTTATTCAGCCGCGAAAGGAACAAGAAAGGCGAAAGAGAAAGAAGTGATCAAGGAAGAGCTAAGCTCCGAGCACGAGATACAGGGCAACCTGGACTTCAGGGGCGAGAGAATATTACTGCCCGAACTTGTTGCGAAAGTCACTAAGTTTAATGAATCGTCTGAAGTGACAATCAAGATCAAGAAAGGAAAGTTGGAGATACACGACCTCTAAATTATTTCTTCACATGAATGGTCTGAGTCGGGAAAGCCATGTCAATCTTAGCTTTCTCTAACTGCTCTTTAATCTTCATGTTTATATCGTGCTTAATCGGCAGGATATTATCTTTATCAGTGATCCAGTAAATAACAAGAATATTCAAAGCTGAGTCGCCGAATTCAGTAAAGTAAACGAGGCTGCCTTCTTTAAGACTTTTCTGCGTATCAAGAATCTTCTGGATGATATCAACAGCTTTTTTCATCTTAGCATTGCTCGTATCATACGTTACGCCAATATTCATGACGATCTTCCTGGCTTTTTCCTTGCTCACATTCTCAAGCATGCTGTCAGTGAATTTGGCATTAGGAATGTAAAGCATATTCCCTTCCATCGTCTCAACGCGCGTGGTCCTCACATTAATCTCCCTGACAAAACCATCAAAGCCATTAATCTTAATTCTCTGGCCAATGCTGAAAGGCTTATCAGTAAGAATAGTCACAGAACCAAAAATGTTAGCAAGCAAGTCCTTTGCGGCAAGCGCAAAAGCAAGGCCGCCAATACCAAGCCCTGCAAGCAAAGCGCCGATATCCTGGCCGAAATGATTGAGAACCATGATTGCAGCAATAGCATAAATTATGAAAACAGCAAGCTTCTTCAGAATCGGAATTAAAGTATCGTCAAGATCAGTCTTCGTCCTCGACGCCATAGGCGCAACATATTCCTCAATAAGAGTCCGGATTATTCTTGCGAACAGCCAGGCTGTGTTGACCGCAACACACAAATAGATTATGTGGCCGAAATAGGCAGGAATCTTAGGATAATCAGGAAACTTCAGGAACTGAAATCCGATGTAAACAAACAGGACCGTTAAGTAGATAACAAACGGCTTCTCGAGAAGGTCAAGCAGGATATCATCAAAACGAGTCTGCGTTTTTGCAGCAAGCTTCTTGATAATCTTGTTGTTAATCCAGACAAGAATTTTAGAGACTATAAAGCCGCCCGCAAGAAAAGCAAAGAAAATCAGGTACTGCAGGACTGTGTTATTAAAGTACGTCTGGTAAAGGAAACTTGCCATGTACAGTAAAGAAAAAAAATGCTTTATAAATGTTACTGCCGCTTGTACCTAAAGTCCAGCTCTGTTTCATGGACTACATGGCCGTCTATCCTTTCATCCATATTCGCAGTAGTTGTGTCCGTAGCCAGCATCTTGTCGAGCATGAAAAGCTTGATCCTGTACCTATGGCGTTCGCCCACAGGAGGACAAGGCCCGCCATAACCAAGCTTGCCAAAGCCGTTCAAGCCCTGGACGCCAACCTTGGAGCCTTTCTCAATATCTTCAGTAGGCGGAATATTCCAGACATACCAATGGTTAAACTCGCCCTGTGGCGCGTCAAAATCAAACATCTCAATCGCGAAACTCTTTGCATCAGACGGATAATTGCTAATGCGAAGCCCGGGACTCACGTCTGCACCGTCGCAAGTATACTCAGCAGGAAGATCGCCGTAGTTCTGAACCGCGGGGCTAGTAAGCTCGACAGGAGTAAGATCATCGCTCATAAAACTGCCCGTGGTGCAGGCAGACAGGAACAGCAGCAATAGTATATACCTCATTTTTTTCACCGGATTTTTGTTGGAATATGAGTATATTAAGGTTGCGATAGGATGAAGTCTTAGAACTGATTCTTTTATTTTTTTCAGTGAAATTTAGCCAGATCTTGCAATGTGGCGGGAATAAGTAATTTGTCAAACAAGACTTTGGTTTTTTCTTGTAGTTCTTTATTGTCTTTTAGCTGCCGCATTATCCCTATTGCTACTGCAAATCCATGAGGGATTTTGAAATCCTTTTGTTCTTCTAATCTGTCAGAGATATCGTGCCCGCCTCGAAGAATTACTAATGAACCTCCAGTTTCATCGGGATCTAGTTCAATGCAAACTCTTTTTAGGTCTGCAGTCCAGAAAATTGCTTTTTTCATAATCTGGTCGTCTTTTAGTATTTTATCCACGTTGTCGAGTATAAAGTTGTAGAGCGCTTCAGATTGGAACAAACTATGTTTTATTATTTCTACTATGCCAATACGTTTTTGTCTCATTCGGAGAGACTTCAAAAATCTTGAGTCAAAGAAAACCGCATTAGGTTCATAGTATGTTTTGTAGTAATGTTTGATGTTTTTGTTCACTTTATTTGCTCTGACTTTTCCGCCAAGTGCGCCATCTGCCATTGCTAATACTGTTGTAGGAACTAGTGAGTAGTTTGCGCCGATTTTCTCGGCAATGTATGCGCCACAATTACAGAGTAAGCCGCCTCCAATGACTACTATTGCGCCAGTGATGTTATGTTCTTTAATGAACTTGTCAAGAAAATTAATAGTCTTAACTTCTGATTCTACTGCGGGCAAAATATATACTTTTTTATCTTTAATAAATTCTTTGACGAAATTAAGCTTGGTTATTGTTTCATCTACTAGAAATGTTGAATCTGGATCCATAACCTCAATTTTGCCTTCAGAGTAATTATATGATTGAATCTGTTTGTAACGCGGGTGTGATTTTGGAACGGGGAATACAACTGTGTCTTTTGTGCTTTGTTTAAATCGGGCATCGACTAATCTGGATTCCTGCAATATTTGTTTGTAAGAGCCCATTTATATTACGTGCAGCTGTTTATTTATAATAATTTTGCAGTAAAATTTATAAATGCGGATCAATTACTGTTCAATTACTATGGTAATGGATACTATTCAGGTAAGATTGAGTCATGGATTAGTTCAGAATGTAGACGGCTTAGTGAAAACAGGTCTGTACTCTAGCAGATCGGATGTATTAAGAGACGCGGTTAGAAAACTTTTACTTGAGAGTGTAATAGGAATTATTCCAGATACGGGCGATTCTGTAAAAGAAATAAGAAAAATCAGAAAGAAACTTTCGAAAGCAAAATTCGATTTAAATGAAATAAATAAGATGGCTGATTAAATCTTCTGGCTTATTAACTGGAATTATGCCTTTTGCGAGAGTTATCAATTCATTATCTCTTGTTATTAGAATACAGTTGAGTCTTTTTGTAATTGCAATATGAATATAGTCATAGAAGCTTAATCTACAATTAGTCTCAAATTCTAATTTTCTTGCGAAATTGTAGTCTGAATTTTTTGTTTTTACAATTTGGATATTTGATGAATGTTTGAAGAACTTTAATGCAATGTTGTATTTATAGTTGAGCCTGAAGGATAATTCTTTAAGTGTGATTGTGGAAATAATTATTTTGTTATGCTTTGCTATCTTTAGGAACTCTTTTGCTATTTTCCAATACCGTTTTCCATTGGATTTGTTTTCTTCTTTCTTGAATAAATTTATCCAAATACAACTATCTACGTAAAAACTCATTAGAATGGAAAGATTCTGTTTCTTAATATGTTTATGGGATCTTTATTCGGAAGATTTCCGAAAACGGAGTCTATCAATTGCCAACGTAGCAATGTTCTCAGAGTCCTCAACAATATGAGACTTTACAATTTCTAATGGAGATTTGAACATCGGCGCGTCTAAAACAAATGTTTCAAACTCACCGCCCTCGCCGGCAATGTTGAAGCCAATCTTTTTGTTTAATTCAACTAGCTTATCAGCATCTTTGCTTGTCAGGACCTTCCCAAGCCAGGACTTGTCAAGGCCTTCTGCAGCGACTTTTACCATAATCACTTTGAAGCCTTCCCTAATCAAGTTTCGCATCTCAACTTCTTGGTTCATATGCCACAAGGGTGAGAAAACTTTTAGGTTTAGCTCGTCACAGATCTTTTCAACCCTTGAACGCTGATAGTTAGAGAAAAGAGCACCTGTAACAATTCCCTGGATATGGTATTTTTCTTTTGCTTTCTGAATTGCTTTCTTCAGGTCAGCAAGCTCAGCTTCTTTCTTACCTTTTGTTTTCTGCACGACAAGAGGAAAGCCCATCGATTCAGCCTGATATTTTACCAGAGAGATATTAGGAGTGTGGAACATATATGAATCCTCGTTCATGCTTTGCACTGTTATCAGGCAGGAAATATTGTAATTGAGCCTTTGCTGGATGTGCAGGGCATAAGCGCTGTCCTTTCCGGAGCTGAACAAAACACCGAGTTTGAGCGGCTTGACTTTAGCTAATGATGCAAGGTATTTTCCTTTCTGCGGCGCGAACTTACTGATGGCATTTGCAATGCCTGAGCCGTACTGTGCTGCTTTTCTTTTCATCTCCGACTGGGCGAGACCAATCTTTTTCGCTACCGATCTAAGAATAGGCTTTGTCGTTTCACCAATCTTATACCTGCTGGGAATCTTAAGAACTTCAGCAACGAGTTCCTTGTCGAGAAAAGGAAGCCTTAGTTCAATATTATTATACATCGAGATAACGTCATCGCGGTAGAGATCGCGCTCGTACATTCTTCTAAGGTTCGAGATTGAGTCAAGATTAATTTCTTTTGCTGCAAGCATGCGCTTATAACCGCCGAAAATGTCGTCGGCGCCGACACCTGAGAAAATAACTTTGATGTTGTCTTTCCTGGCTTCTTTCAGCGAGAAATACAAAGTTGTGCCGACTTCCACCTTAACAGGGTCGGCAGATTCAATAAGCTTAATCACTTCAGGAAGTGCTTTTTTGATCTTATCTTCTGAGACTTTAATGACATTCAGGTTAAGCTTAAGCTCTTTCGCAATCTTCATCGCCTGCTCAGCATCATTCTTTTTACCGCAAACTGTCATGTAGCAATTGAAAGGTACTT